>JAHJXZ010000102.1 GCA_018827205.1 Gammaproteobacteria bacterium
CCCATGGCGAGCACGTCGATCACCACCAGATGAGCGATACGCGAGGTCAGCGGGGTGTAGATTTCGGTGTCTTCCTGCACGTCGATGGCCAGATTGACCGTGGCCAGGTCGGCCAACGGCGTCTGGCTCGGGCACAGGGTGATCAAGGTCGCACCGGTTTCACGCACCAGGTTGGCGGTGATCAGCAGATCCTTGGAGCGCCCGGACTGCGAGATACAGATCGCCACATCGGTGGGTTTCAACGTCACCGCACTCATCGCCTGCATGTGCGGGTCGGAATAGGCCGCCGCAGTAAGCAGTAGGCGAAAGAACTTGTGCTGAGCATCCGCCGCCACTGCACCGGACGCGCCGAAACCGTAAAACTCCACGCGCTGGGCATTGGCGATGGCGGCGATGGCCTGCTGCAGGGCCTGGGTGTCGAGCTTCTCGCGCACCTCAATCAAGGTGTGCAGGGTGGTGTCGAAGATCTTCAGGCTGAAGTCCGCCACCGAATCGTCCTCGTGGATGGCGAACTGGCCAAAACTGGCGCCAGCGGCCAGGCTCTGCGCCAGCTTGAGCTTGAGATCCTGAAAACCGGTGCAGCCAATCGCCCGGCAGAAACGCACGATGGTCGGCTCGCTGATGCCAACACTGTGTGCCAGTTCAGCCATGGAGCTGTGCATGACCGAGGCCGGATCAAGCAGAACATGGTCGGCGACCTTGAGTTCCGATTTGCGGAGTAGATGACGCGACTGGGCAATGTGCTGCAACAGATTCACAGGTTTAGGCTCGGCTTTTGGCTAACGAATCCATCTAGCACGCCGCATAGGAGTCACGACTCGGTTATGATCGGCGCAAGACGGGTTGTAGTGGCCTTGTAGTTATACTACATGGCCGCCGCCCTCGCACGGTTAAACCGAGTCGGAGTTCCCACCTTGAGCATTCCCTGCGACATGCTGGTGTTTGGCGGCACCGGCGATCTGGCCTTGCATAAACTGCTGCCAGCGCTCTACCACCTGCATCGCGCCGGCCGTCTGCATGGTGACACGCGTATTCTCGCCCTGGCCCGCAGCGCCCATAGCCGCACAGCTTTTCAGGCGCTGGCCGAACGCCATTGCCGCGCCCAGGTGGCGCGTGCCGACTTCGACAACGAGACCTGGGCCAGCTTCGCCGCGCGCCTGGATTACTTCGCCATGGATGCCAGCCAGAGCGCCGATTTCGGTCGTCTGGGCAAGCGCCTGGGGGAAGACCATGAGCGGGTGCGCATCTACTACCTGGCCACTGCGCCAGACCTGTTCGAAGACATCGCTTCACACCTGAAGGTCGCCAGCCTGGCCGGCCCAAAAGCGCGCATCGTGTTGGAAAAGCCGATTGGCCATTCGCTGGAGTCAGCGCAGGCGATCAACGCCGCCATTGGTGCTGTGTTCGATGAGTCGCGGGTGTTTCGCATCGATCACTACCTGGGCAAGGAAACAGTGCAGAACCTGATGGCGCTGCGCTTTGCCAACGCGCTGTTTGAGCCGATCTGGCGCGCCGGGCATATCGACCACGTGCAGATCAGCGTGTGCGAAACCCTTGGCGTGGAAAACCGTGGCGCCTATTACGAAAAAGCCGGCGCCATGCGCGACATGATTCAGAACCACCTGCTGCAGCTGCTCTGCCTGGTGGCCATGGAGGCGCCGGTACGTTTCGACGCCGAGGCGGTACGTAACGAGAAGGTGAAGATTCTCGAAGCTCTTAAACCCATCACCGGCCTCGATGTGCAGGACAAGACCGTTCGCGGCCAGTACACCGCCGGCAAGATCGGCGGCCAGGAAGTGCCGGCCTACTACTTCGAGAAGAACGTCGACAACGACAGCGACACCGAGACTTTTGTCGCCGTACAGGCCGAGATCGACAACTGGCGCTGGGCCGGCGTGCCGTTCTACCTGCGTACCGGCAAACGCCTGGGGCACAAGACCTCGGAAATCCTCATCCAGTTCAAGCCGGTGCCGCACCAGCTATTCGGCGGCGGCGAAGCCAATCGCCTGCTGATTCGCCTGCAACCGGAAGAGCGCATCAGCCTGCAATTGATGGGCAAAAGCCCAGGTAAGGGTATGCACCTGCAACCCGTGGAGCTCGACCTCAACCTGGCCGACGCCTTCCACAAGCAGCGGCGCTGGGATGCCTACGAGCGCCTACTGCTTGATGTGATCCAAGGCGACTCGACGCTGTTTATGCGCCGCGATGAAGTGGAAGCCGCCTGGAGCTGGGTCGACCCGATCATCAAAGGCTGGCACCAGCACTACCAGAGCCCGCGGCCCTACCCGGCCGGCAGCGATGGCCCGGAGCAGGCCAGCAACCTGCTTGAACGCCACGAACGGCAGTGGATGGAAGAGCCTGCTCGCTAGGCCAACTGCCCTTCAAACACCTGCAGCACCGCTTCCGGCAACTGCTTACGCAGCCCTTCTCCACTGATCAACAACAGCAACGGCAACAGCTTGCGTAGGGTTGCCGGCTGCAACCCTGCACAGACATCCGCCTGCCGCGCCAGTGACAAGCCACCCAGCACCTGGGCGGCCACCGGCAGATTGCGATCCAGCACCGCAGCTTCGGTGAGTTTGCACAGGTAGCCGGTGGAGAAACTGCGCAGGCTTTCGCTGATCAGCGGCATGTCGACGATATGCCGGGCAATCTGCAGCACATGGTCAACATCGTTGATGCCGTAGATCAGCACCTTGATCTGCTTGGCCGACAGGCACTCGGCATACAGCGCCGCCGTGGCAAACGCACCATCGGCGCAGAGCTGGCGCGCTACCTCAAGATGCAGGCTATCCGGCAGGCTCAGGTAGGTATCGAGGATCAAGCGTGGGTCGAGGTGCGTGGTCACCGCGGCGGCAAATTCGATGGGCATGACCATGATCAGCTCACGCAACTGCCCAGGCGGCATGTGCGGCGCCAGCAGCGCGGCTTTCTCGGCCCCCAATTGCTGCACCAGCCCCAGCTTGACGCTCAACGGGGCCATGGCCTGGGACGCCAACAGCAGGCGCAGGCCAACACTCAGGCTCGCGGGTTTGCGCATACGCACCTCTATTAAATCCGGACAGGCCCGCAGGATTGCCCGCCCGAGGCGCAAAGGCAGCCATCTTTGATCCGGTTGCGCGCCTGCCGGACAGGCAGCGCCCGCCGCAGGTGGGAATAGAGGAAACACCGCGACTGCGCGGCAATAGGGATAAACCGATGATTTATGCCGCGCTGGACATAGGCCGTGTACCGCGCCAGAAATAGAGCAGCACGATGGGCAGCGCCAGCAGCCCCAGCACGCCGGCACTGATAAACAGATTGGCAAAACCCAGCTGCTCGGCCAGCCAACCGCTGGTGGCGCCTACCAGCCCAGCCAGCAACAGTTGCACACTGGCCTGCAGGGTAAAGTCCGCGCCCTCATGCTCAGGCCGGCACTGGCGCATCATAACCGCGAACAGCGCCACCGTGGACATGCCATCGGCGGTCTGCTCGAACAACGCCACCAGATAGACCAGGCCGATGCTGCCGCCGGCATTCACCAGCACAGCCATGGCCGCAATCCCAGCGGCCTGCAACAAACCGAACAGCAGCAGCGCGCGCAACGCGCCGATACGCGCATACAACAGGCCGCCGAGAAGCGCGCCGGCGATGCCGGCCAGGCTGCTGATCAGTGTCAGCTGGCCCAGCTCAGCATTGCTCCAGCCCTGATCCACCAGCATCGGCTTGATCATCGGCGAACCCAGCGCATCACCCAGCTTGAAACTCAGCAGCACCGCCAACCAGAACAGCATGCCGGGCTGTAACAGCAAGCCACGGTAATGCCGCAGCAACAGCCCAGGCCCGGCCGGCTCCACCTGCGTCGGTTGAAACGGCAACTCGCGCCGCTCGTTAAAGCGCCAGATCGGCAGCGTCATCAGCACCAGCAACACCGCCACCAACGCCACACTCAGGTTCCAGCCCAACGCATCCATCGCCAGCAGCAGACCACTGCCGCTTACCAGCATGCCGACCTTGTAGCCGCCTACCTGCAAGCTGTTGCCCAGCCCGCGCCAGCGCTCTGGCAGCAGGCGTACGGCCAGGCCATCGGTGGCAATGTCCTGAGTCGAGGCTGCCAGATTGACCAGCAGTAACAGACCAATTAGCAAGAAAAAATGACTGTCAAACAGCCGCTCGGGGCTCATCAGGGCCAAGGTCGCAATCACCGTTATGACGCCAAGCTGCAACGGCAGAATCCAGCCACGGTGATGGCCTAGCCGCGGTGACGCCAACCGATCTACCCACGGCGCCCACAGCACCTTGAGCAGCCAGGGCAACGCCAACAACTTGAGCAGACCGATCAACGTCAGATCAACGCCGTGCTGACGCAGCAACACCGGCAATGAATGCGCCATTAGCCCCGAGGGCAAACCCTGGGCGCAATACAGCGAGGCGAGCAGAATCAGGGTGGCATTGGCTGGGCGACGTTTGGACAGTATCAACTAACGGGTCTCACAAAACAGGCAGCGAAATAGCGGGTAGCAGAACTGTATTAGCGCTCTCGCCTACAAGTACTGCCTGACAAAAAACACAGAATCCACAGCATCTTTTCATGCATAAGCACTAGCCTGCAAAGCAGTTTAGTCATGCCATTTTTCTATCCTAGAAATGCATACAGGGCCGTCACGGCAACCGCCCCCCGGTGCCCGGAAAGCAGAAACACCTGCCGAGTACCGATACGTAAACCCAGCCCGGACAGGACAAAAACGCTATATATCGTCTCTAAGCCATTGTTATGCCATCAATCTTTATGTGTAATCGACACACTCAGGGAAGAGTTGCTTCTACAACCCAATTTGGTCGTACCTCTAGCGTCCCTGAGTCAAATGGCTCCGACTCGAAATTACCTAGGGATCTGTCCAATGGGCTTCGTCAAAAAAACCAGTGTGCTGCTGCTCAGTAGCGCCATCTTTCTTGCTGCAGGCTGCGCCAACCTCTCCGAGAACCAGTGGGTCAACAAGGAAAACATCGGCACTTTGGTTGGTGTCACGGCTGGCGTGCTAATCGGCAGCCAGGTCGGTAATGGCAGTGGTCGTAAAGCCGCTATGATTGCCGGCGCTCTGGCGGGCGGATATTTAGGCAAGACCATCGGCGCCAAACTAGATACTCGCGACCGCGAAGCGCTTGCCCAGCAGACCCAGCAGGCCCTGCAAAACGCTCAGGACGGCCAGAGCAGCCAGTGGACCTCTGCCCACAGCGGCGCCACCGCTACCATCACGCCGGTCAAGACCGAGACGGTACAGCGCCAGGTGGCCGTCAAACGCAGCCCCAAGGTGCAGCCCGTAGCCAATATGACGCTGATCAACCAACCCTACCGTGCGGTGAAGTCGGCCAACGTGCGTAATGCCCCTAACCTTAACGCCGAGAAAGTCGCTGGCCTGCCGGTCGATACCACCTTTACCGCCATCGGCCGTACCGATAACGATTGGATCATGGTTGGCCGTCGTGGTGTCACCATCGGCTACGTCTATGCCCCACTGGTCGAGCAGGTCAAAGCCCGCCCGACGCAGACCAGCGCTGGCAGCGCGGTCGCCGATGTCGCCACCGACCTCGACAGCCTCGACTTAGCCACTGCCTCAAGCAAGGGTATCGACCTCGACGCTATCGACCTGGACGCCGTACCGCTTGAACAGCAAGTCACCGCCCAAGCCACCTGCCGCACGCTCAACTACGACGTCACAGCCAAGGGCAGCAGCGAACAGCAGACAGTCAAAGCCTGTCAGGCGGCTGACGGTGCCTGGGAGCTGATCTGATGACGCTGCGTATGAGAAGTCTACTAACCCTGAGCCTGCTTATGCTGGCGGTAACGGCAGAAGCCGCCAGCCATCGCCTGGCTTATTCCAAAGCAGAGAACGTCGAGGTCTTTGTCGACCACGCCGACGGTCAGCCTTGGTGCAGCCCTAACTTGCAACTGCGATTCGCCTTCACGGCGGCCGCCAGCACTGAGGCGGTACAACGCCTGCTGCCCAAACTGGGTGGCTTGATCGGCACCCAATGCGCCAACGCCAGCCAACTCAGCTGGCACACCGTCGATAGCCAGGGTCAGCGCCTGGCCAGCGGCAGCGCAACCCAGGCCGGTAACTGGCAGGCGGTTGTGAATGCACCGGCCCCTGCACCTGTTGCGGCAGTACCTGCAGCGGCACTCGCCACTGCACCGGCAGCAAGCACCCAGCCTGCAAGCCAAGCGCCGATAGCTGCCAGCGTGCCTTCAGCCCCGCCAGCAGCAGCGCCCGATACTGTCAGAGAAGGTGCTGCCGAAGCGGTGATCGCGGCCACTACGTCCGCCGCGACGCCTGCAACCACTGCCACCCCGGAACCTGCAACAGTGCCGCCCACTGCGCCTGTTGCGCCGGCACCGCTCTCGGTGGATTTCACCGTATCTGGCTGGCAACCACCCTTGCAGCGCGACGTACTGGCAAAGGCCAACTTCCTCAGCGAAATCGTCGACCAGAACGGCTGTCGCTTCCGCCTGGCATTCGTCCTCGAAGACGGCGTGGAAAACGTCAGCGCCACGTCCAAGGCGATTACCTGCGGCCCAGACGGCTATGCCCAAGGCACTGGCACGCTGACGATCAACCGTCGTGACGGTGCACTGCTGCATCAGTTCAATGGCAGCTACCTGGCAGGCTTAGAGTTCAGCGGTAAGGCCCCCAGCCTGCCCATCGTCGGCTTCGACGAACGCAAAAACCTGTTGCTGCTGCTACACAGCGAACCCGCCAGCAAGGTTCATTACCTGCTGCGTGTGGGTTACACCAGCTACCGGAATAACTGGAACGCGGGTAGCACTGGACTTGTCGCGCTCACCGAGAACCGCGAGCTGTTCCGCGACTTGGAAAACATCCGCAGGACCATCGACCTGGCCACCACCCGTCTGGACCAGAGCGCGCCTGCAATCAACGACATTCGCTTTTACGCCATACGCGACCTGCAACAAGGGCTGCATGAGGGCAAGCGTGATTACTGGATGTATGAAATCAACCTAGGGCGCAATTACCGCAGCAAACAGTGGGAGTACAACCCCCAGCGCGCCGAAAATCACCTGTTCGCCTTCGAGCGTAAAGAAGCCGAGCAACTGCGCCAAGCTGAACTACGGCGGCAGGTCGAAGAACAGCGCCAACGCGAACTGCTTGGCCAGCAAGCCGAACAGCAGTTGCAACTGTATCGCCAACTACGCAGAGAAACCCGCAAGCCCCAAGAGCTTTACCAGCGCATCAGCCGCGACGCCAGTTACTCGCCCTTCGATGGCGGCAGCTATGCCCGCATGCTGAAAGGTGGAGCCAGCGACTACAGCCAGATTGTTTACATCAGCGGCAAAACCGAGGGCGGTTGGGCTATCGACTATCCCTACCAGGCCGTGCTCAACACGGAGGAGAGCAAACAGGACGCCGGCAAAGGTTGGTTCTTGGTCAAAGGTAAAGCTCAACTGGACACTAGTCGCCAGGATGATCAACAGCTTCCGCTGACCTTGATCACCGCAAACACGCTGCAAACCTGTAGCGAAAGTGAATGCGCCGACTTGCGCGACCCGCTAAAGCTACTGCGTCACGAAATCGGTGATCCCGATTGGACCCCGGAACAGGCCAAAGAACTGGTCAAGCAAGCCTGGCCAGAGCGCGCCGAGCTGCAAGGAGATGATGTATGAACAAGCACCTTCCTCTGATCGTCGGTGCCAGTGCCACGGTAATCCTAGCCGCCGGCTACTTCGGCCTGAGCGCCTACAGCAGTAAGCAGGCTCAGAAACACTTGGAAGACTGGGTGTATGAAGTCTCGCTGGATGAAAAACTCAGCTGGCGCTCAGTCTCTGCCAGCCCTTTCGGAGGCAACGTCAGCATTCGCGATGTGGAGCTAGAACTGGGCAAGAATGAGCCCGCCCTGCGCGCCGCCGAGCTGATCATCAGTGAGCGAATCAGTGATGAGAACCAAAGCCGCCTGCGCCTGCAACTCAAAGGTATAGAAGCCGACACGGCAGCCATCAACGGTTTGCGCGGCCTGGGTGCATTGGCCAGCAGAAATATTGATCGCGAACTGGCGCGCGCAAGTCACAACTTCGAACCCGCACTCAGCAGCGGGCTGGCAACGCTCAAGCCTTTTGATATGGAGCTATTCGTTGACGTCGACGACGATGCCGGAACCGTAGAAGCCGAAATCGCCATCGCTTTGCCGGAACTGTTCGACAGCCGCATGAGCTACAGCCTGAGCAAACAGCGTGATCTCAACCGCAAGCTGAAACGCCTGGAGGACGATCTTGACGGCGAGGACAACCCATACCGCCTCATTGCCAAGCTGCAAGAGCTGGCCGAGAGCATTGAGCGGGCGGAACTCGCCAACGTTCGCGTTAGCCTGCAGGACCGCGGCATGCTCGAACGCAGCATTGCTCTCTACCAGCGCTACAACACACCGCTAGACCCGACCGCCGGTAGTGCTGACAGCCAGCGCAGCGAGCACTACGCAAAGATGGTCGAGCGCACCGTGAAGAACTGCCAGCGTGAGAGTAAGGACCTGCCGAAGAGCATGGATAGCAGCTGCGACCTGCTCGAGGACGTTCTGATGGAAAAAGTCAGTGGCATCGTGCTGAGCATTGAGCCTACAGAAAGTGTGCGCCTCAGCGATCTAGCCAAGCTGGACAACGCCAGACAAGGCAAGCGCGTGCTGGAACGACTCAACCCTGAGCTCGAAAGCTTGTAAGCATCACCCGCTGCGAACAGGCCTTCGGGTCTTGTTTGCAGCGGGTTTACCGTCGAATGACGCCTAAGTATTGTGGCGTGAGGAAAACGGCCGCTTGTCCGTTGCAGGAACAGCGGCTTTGTCGACTTGGCCATAGCGCCCCGCTCAATCACCACTGTCTATCAGAATATTTTTAACGCCTAGCCAATTAGACAGTAAACCAGTCTTCAAACACCATCGCCCTGCTCACGCAGCAGCTGGGCGAACTGCTCGGCGGGTACCGGCTTGCTGATCAGGTAGCCCTGAACCTCATCGCACTGGTGGCTTTTTAGAAAGTCCAGTTGAGCCTGGGTTTCCACGCCCTCGGCGACCACCTTGAGCTCCAGGCTGTGGGCCATGGCAATGATTGCGCGAGTGATGGCGGCGTCTTCGCTGCCGGGGGTGAGGTCGCGGATAAAGGTCTGGTCGATCTTTACGTAATCTACCGGGAAGCGCTTGAGGTAGCTGAGCGAGGAATAACCGGTGCCGAAGTCGTCGATTGCCAGTTTGACCCCCAGCTCGCGCAGCTGCTGGAAGGTGCTGATCACGCTTTCGACATTATCCAGCAGCTGGCTTTCGGTCAGCTCCAACTCCAAGAATTGCGCGGCCAGGCCGGTTTCTTCGAGCACCTGGCGTACCAAGCTGAGTAGATTGCCCTGACGCAGCTGATGCACCGAGAGATTCACCGATATGCGGATCTGCGCCAGCCCTTGCAGTTGCCAGGCGCGCGCCTGCAGACAAGCCTGACGCAGGACGAATTCGCCGATGGCGCCGATCAGCCCGGTCTCTTCGGCCAGGCCGATAAAGTCACTCGGCGGCACCAGGCCCAGTTCCGGATGACGCCAACGCACCAGCGCCTCAGCGGCGTTGAGGCTGTCGGTCTCCAAGCACAGCTTGGGCTGGTAGAACACTTCCAGCTGGCCTTCATTGATGCCCTTGCGCAGCTGGTTTTCCAGCTGCAGGCGCTCCAGGGTGCAAGCCTGCAGGTTGTCGGTGAAGAACTGGAAGGTATTTCCGCCCAGATGTTTGGCATGTTGCATGGCCATATTGGCCTGGCTGACCAGGGCGGAAATCTCCCGCGCGTTATCCGGCAGTAGGCTAATGCCCAGGGAAGCGCTGACCACCAGCTCATGGCCGCCCACGGTCATCGGCACGCGTAGTTTGCTGAGCAAGCGGCTGGCCAGCCGCGCCAGGCTGGAGAGGCTGCCGTAGGAATCGATCAGGATGGCGAACTCGTCACCGGACAGACGCGCCAGTGTGTCGGCCTCGGGCACGGCCTGAGTCAGACGGCGGCTGACCTGGCGCAGCAACTGGTCGGCCACTTCATGGCCGAGGCTGTCGTTAAGTAACTTGAAGCGGTCCAGGTCGACGTGCAGCAACGCGATACTGCGCCCGCTCTGTCGCGCACGCTGGCTGGCTTCGTGCAGGCGCTCCTTGAACAGGCTACGGTTGGCCAAGCCGGTGAGTTCGTCGTAGTGCGACAGGTAGCGCAAGCGCTCTTCGGCCTCGCGGCGCGACGACAGGTCGGCAAAAAAGCCGACGATATGGCTGACACTGCCCCGCGCATCGCGCACCACATTAAGTTGCAGCCACTGCGGATACAGCTCGCCGTTCTTGCGCGTCTCGATCAGCTCGCCACTCCAGGTGCCGCTGTTTTCCAGCTCCAGGCGGATCATCTGGTACTGCCGGCGGCTGTCGCCACTGCTGATTAGGCTGATCACGCTTTTGCCAACCACTTCGTCCTGGCGGTAACCGGTGACGGCGCTGAAGGCCTGGTTGACCGACAGCAGACGGTAATCTGGGTCAAGGATCACGATGCCTTCACTGGCGGCTTCGAACACCGTGGCAGCCAGTTGCTGCTGCTGTTCCTGCACCTTGCGCGCGCTGATGTCGCGGCGCGTGCCGAGCATGCGCAACACGCGGCCCTCGGCGTCGCGCTCGACCGCACGGCCACGGTCTTCAATCCATACCCAGTGGCCGTCGGCATGCTTGATGCGGTACTCAACCTGATAGTCCTCGCTGCGCCCTTTCATGTGCTCGACCAGCGCGCGACGCAACACCGGTACATCATCCGGATGCAAACGCGGCTTGAGGTCACGCAGCATCACCTGAACTTCGTGCGGCTCCAGGCCGAAGATTTCCTTGAGGCGCGAGTGGTGCACCTCATCGCTCTGCAGGTCCCAGTCCCACAGGCCCAACTCACTGGCTTCGATGGCCAGGGTCAGGCGTGCGCGGCTTTTGCTCAGGGCATGGGCAGTTTCATCAAGCTCCAGGGTGCGTTCGGCGACGCGCATTTCCAGTTCGCCATGGGCCTGGCGCAAATCACGCTCGGCGCGGCGGCGCTGCTCCACTTCATGAGCCAGCTCACCGTTGAGCCCTTCGGCCTGCAGTTTGGCGTGCTCCAGATTGCTGATCAGCGCCTGATTGTGAAAGCGCTGCAGCAGGCTGCGCTGCACCAGACGGTTGACCTGCCAGGCCACCACCAGCAGGGCCAGCAGCAGAATACTGCCGAGCAGTCCCCAGCCACGTTGCACGGAATTATCACTCAGCAGCAGGTAACCCACCGAGGGCAGCAGGCAGGGCAAAGCGAAGGTCAGGAAGGCGCTGAAACTGATGGCATAGGCCACACTGGCGGAAAGAATCGCAGCGCCAATCAGGCCGTAGACCAGCGCTTGCAGGTAGAACACATCCGCCGGCACTAGGGCGATGGCGGCAAACGCCAGGGTCAAACCGGATGCCCCGGCGCCGAGCAAAAACAGACGACGCCAATGGCGTTCAGCCTGACGGCTGGGCAAGACATTGTTGAAGGCACGCACCTGCACCAGGCGCAGCACGGCGAGGATCACCAGCCAGATCGACCAGCTGACCAGCAGCACCGGTGGCAGTGCGCCCCACAACAGGAAGGCACACGCCACGCCACTAAGCAGCATGAACAAGGTTGGCACCTGCGAGCCCTGATAGAGCATGCGGGTACGTTCAGCGGCGATGTCTGTCGCAAACAGCTGAGCCACTTCCCGCCCGGAAGTCGGCTTGAGGCTATTTGCGGCAGCAAATGAAGTCGATGCGGTCATAGGCGATTTTCTTATAGTGGTTGCCTAAACGTCGGCGCAGCATACGCGAGCTAGACGCATCGCCCAAGCCGGGCGTGCGCTAATTCACAATACAAATACCCAACTTTCGATCAGCACCGTCACAGCCTATCAGGGCTGCCGAACTGACTCACCAGTCGTCCAATATGAACCCGCGTGGTCTTCTTGGCGCTGCCTCGTTTGCCCTGCCTGACGCAGCCCCCTAGAATGCCGCGATGCAAAATGACCCCGAACTCCTGATTGCCTCTCTTAATGATGCCCAGCGCCAGGCTGTTGCCGCGCGCGTGGGCCGCCAACTGGTGCTGGCCGGTGCTGGCTCCGGTAAAACCCGTGTGCTGGTGCACCGTATCGCCTGGCTGATCCAGATCGAGAACGCCTCGCCGCACAGCATCCTGTCGGTGACCTTTACCAACAAGGCCGCCGCCGAAATGCGCCACCGCATCGAGCA
>JAHJXZ010000103.1 GCA_018827205.1 Gammaproteobacteria bacterium
GCTGGGCGACGCCGAACGCCAGGCGCTGCTCGCGGTGCTGGAGGCGCAGCACTGGCAGATGAGCCGCAGCGCCGAGCAACTGGGCATCAGCCGCAACACCCTGTATCGCAAGCTGCGCAAACACGGGATCAAGTTGCGCTCAACGCTTTGAGCTGCGCCTGTTGAACCACGCCCCGCAGCGCGCCGCCAGGCCTCTGCGGGGCGGCGCTGTGCTAATCTGCGGCCAGTTTTTATCCCGCCTTATTCACCGGCTCTGACGACGCCTTCAAGGTACATCATGCATATCCATATTCTCGGCATCTGCGGCACTTTTATGGGCTCGCTGGCCGTACTGGCCAAGGAACTCGGCCACCGCGTGACCGGCTCCGACGCCAACGTCTACCCGCCCATGAGCACCCAGTTGGAGGCTCAGGGCATTGAACTGGCCCAGGGCTATGACGCCGCCCAACTCGACCCCGCGCCGGACTTGGTGGTGGTCGGTAACGCGCTGTCGCGCGGCAACCCGGCGGTGGAATACGTACTGAATAAGGGCCTGCCCTATGTCAGTGGCCCGCAGTGGTTGGCTGACCACGTGCTGCAAGGCCGTTGGGTTATGGCTGTAGCCGGCACCCATGGCAAAACCAGCAGTTCGAGCATGTTGGCTTGGGTGCTGGAGCATGCCGGCATGAGCCCGGGCTTTCTGATTGGCGGCGTGCCGCAGAACTTCGGCATCTCCGCGCGTCTCGGCGGTACGCCGTTCTTCGTGGTCGAGGCCGATGAATACGACAGCGCCTTCTTCGACAAGCGCAGCAAGTTCGTCCACTACCGTCCGCGCACCGCCATCTTGAATAACCTGGAGTTCGATCACGCGGATATCTTCCCTGATCTGGCGGCCATCGAGCGGCAATTCCACCATCTGGTGCGTACCATTCCGGGCGAAGGTCTGATCATTCATCCGACCACCGAGCCGGCGCTCAAACGGGTAATCGAGATGGGCTGCTGGACCCCGGTGCAAACCACCGGCGAGGGCGGCCAGTGGCAGGCGCGTTTGCTTAGCGCCGACGGTTCGCGCTTCGAGGTGAGTTTTGAGGGTAAAACCGCAGGTGTGGTGGATTGGCAGCTGACCGGCCAGCACAACGTCGCCAATGCCCTGGCGGTGCTGGCGGCGGCGCGGCATGTTGGTGTGGTGCCGGAGCTAGGCATCGCTGCACTGTGCGGCTTTATCAACGCCAAGCGGCGCATGGAAAAGGTCGCGGAAGTGAATGGCGTGACCATCTTCGACGACTTCGCTCACCATCCGACGGCGATTGCCACCACCCTCGATGGCCTGCGCAAACGGATTGGCGACGCCAAGCTGATCGCCATTGTCGAGCCGCGCTCCAATTCGATGAAGCTCGGTGCGCACCGCGATGGTTTGCCCGAATCCGTGGTGCAGGCCGACTCGGTGTACTGGTACGCGCCACCGAACCTGGGTTGGGACTTGGCCGGTACTGTGGCCACTTCAACAGTACCGACTCAGGTATGTGACTCGCTGGAAGCGATCATTGCCGGGGTAAAAGCCGAAGCAGCGCCTGGCACTCAGATAGTGGTGATGAGCAACGGCGGCTTTGGCGGCCTGCATGGCAAATTAGCTGCGGCCTTGGAGGCATAAATGTCCGGTCCTGAACGTATTACCTTGGCCATGACGGGAGCGTCAGGAGCGCAGTATGGTTTGCGCCTGCTCGACTGCCTAGTGCGCGAAGACCGCGAGGTGCACTTTCTAATTTCCAAGGCTGCGCAGCTGGTGATGGCTACAGAAACGGACGTCAGCCTGCCGAGCAAGCCGCAGGCCATGCAGGCGTTTTTGAATGAATACACCGGCGCTACGCCGGGGCAGATTCGTGTGTATGGCAAGGAAGACTGGATGGCCCCAGCGGCCTCCGGTTCCGGTGCACCCTCGGCAATGGTGGTGGTGCCGTGCAGCACTGGCACCTTGTCAGCGATTGCCTGCGGCGCCTGCAATAACCTGATCGAACGCGCGGCGGATGTGGTGTTGAAGGAGCGTCGCCAGTTGATTCTGGTGCCGCGCGAGGCGCCGTTTTCCAGCATTCATCTGGAGAACATGCTCAAACTGTCGAACATGGGCGCAACCATCCTGCCGGCTGCGCCGGGCTTCTATCACCAACCGCAGACCATCGATGACCTGATCGACTTTGTCGTTGCGCGCATCCTCAACTGTTTGGGTGTACCGCAGGACATGCTGCCGCGCTGGGGCGAGCACCATCAGATCACCCCGGATGAATAAGTCGCTGGTGCGTGCCACCGTCGCTGTGCTGTTGAGCCTGACCCTCAGCAGTTGCGCCACTGTGCGCACCCTGGATGCGGCCAAACCGGGCGCACCGGTGGTGTATGCCGGCACGCGCCTGGATTGGTATGCGCTGCAAGGGGGCTGCTGCGCTACAGATCGTTTTGGTGCTGAAGCGCCGGCTTACCCGGCGGTTGATCTGCCGGTCAGTGCCTTGCTCGATACCCTGCTGTTGCCACTCTCCCTGGCGACGGCCATTGGCCTTAATCTCGGAGTCAGCGGCGGCTTGTAAGGGGCCTCAGGCGTCCGGAATACTGGCCTCTTTACCCTGCCAGTGTAGTTGCCAATGGCCAGTGCTCCAGATTCTGCGCCGGTCCCGGCTTGGCGAACAGGTAGCCCTGAAAGCGTCGGCAGCCCATGTCTTGCAGGGCGTCATACTGTTCCTGGGTTTCCACCCCTTCGGCGGTTACGGCCAGGTTGAGGTTGGCCCCTAGCGCCAGGATGGTGCGTACGATAGCGGCGTCGCTGGGTTGTTCGAGCAGGTCGCGGACGAACGATTGGTCGATCTTCAGTTGGTCCAATGGCAGTCGCTTGAGGTAGTTAAGCGAGGAGTAGCCCGCGCCGAAATCGTCTAGTGCCAGATGCACCCCGCGCGCTTTCAGTTGGCTCATCTTGCCGATAAGCACTTCCACATCTTCCACCAGCTGGCTTTCGGTCAGTTCCAGTTCCAGGCGCTGCGGGTTCGCTCCGCTTTCGGCGAGGGTCGCGAATACGTCTTCGACAAAGTCGGGGTGGTGGAACTGCCTCGCGCTGACGTTGACCGCCAGGGTTAGCTGCGCCAGCTGTGGATGCGCGGCCCAGGCCACCAGTTGCTGGCAGGCGATGTGCAGGATCAGGCGGCCCAGGGGCAGAATCAGCCCAGTGCTTTCTGCCAGCGGGATAAATTCCCCCGGCGGCACCAGCCCGCGTGTGGGATGCTGCCAGCGCACCAGGGCTTCTGCTCCGATCAGCTGTCCTTGAGCATCCACCTGGGGCTGGTAGTGCAGGATAAAGTCGCGCTGGCCGAGGCTCTGGCGCAGGTCGCTTTCCAGGCTGGCGCGTGCGCTGACTTCTGCCTGCATTCGTGGATCGAAGAAGCGCATGCCATTGCGTCCGGCAGCTTTTGCCTCATACATGGCCATGTCGGCACGTTTGAGCACCTCATCGACTTTGTCGTATTCCGCTGGAAACAATGCAATGCCGATACTGGCCGTACTGGTGTGACTTCGCCCCTTCAGGTTGTAAGGGGAGGCCAATGCGGCAACGATCTTATTGCCGACCTTTTCAATTTGACGCACTGCCTGCTCAGGCTTGAGATTTAGCCCTTCAAGCATCAGGACAAATTCGTCCCCGCCCAGGCGCGCCAAGGTGTCCTGGGCACGGACATGACTATTCAAACGCTCGGCGACTTGCTGCAACAACAGGTCGCCCATGTCGTGGCCTAGGGTGTCGTTGAGGTTCTTGAAGTTGTCCAGGTCGATAAACAGCAATGCGCCTTGTTGCAGTCCGCGCGCATGTTTGGCCAATGCCTGTTGGAGACGGTCGACCAGTAGACGGCGGTTGGGTAGGCCGGTGAGCGGGTCGTAGAAGGCCAGTTGATTGATTTTTCGAGGTTCTTCTTGTGTTCGGAGATGTCCGTGGAAATCCCACACAGGGCGTAAATTTTGCCGGCGCTGTCGCGTAACGGCAGCTTAATCGATAGGAAAGTGTGTTCGGTATGGCCATCCAGGCTGCGGTTGATCTCTTCAGTCTGTACGCGTTCGCCAAGTGTGAGTACGCGGCGATCGTTTTCATGCAGGTTGGTGGCCGTATCGATATCGAAAAACTGTTCGTCATTCTTGCCAATGATCTGCTCTAGGGTTTGCCCGAACAGCTCGCAAACCTTGCGGTTGGCGTACTGGTAACGCAGTTGTGCGTCCTTGATATAGATATAGGCTTCGACGCTTTCGAGGATGGTGTTCAGGCGTTGTTCGCTGGCTAATAGATGACGCGTTTTCTCTCTGACCTGGATGCGCAGCAGTAATGCACCACCTAGAGCGGCGATCAGCAGCAAAGCCAGGGTCGCCAGCCCCCACCAGACGCTGGTCGGAACCAGCAGTCGTGGCCGCTCGCCGGCCCAGCGTTGCAGGCTCTGGTAATAGATTGAGGACGGAGAGTCTTGCCAATTAAGCAGGTGCTTGTCGATCGCGGTCAGCAGGTCGGCGTTCTGCCCCTTTTGTGTGGCATAGAACAGCTGCGCAGGTTGAAACATGATCGAGGAACTTTGCAGTTGATAGCTGGGCGCATGGAAGTCGCCAAAGCGCTGGTTGGCCACCACAGCGTCGGCTCCTCCACCTGCCACTAGCTCGAAGCCCTGTGGCAGGCTCGCTACGCCAATCAGTTGGGCTTTCAGGCCAAAGCTTTTGAGTAACCCTTGCAAATACTCTTCTTGCACCGAACCCTGCAGCACGGCAATGCGCAGGCCTTTTAGCTCGAGTATCGATTTGAGTTGGAGGTCTTCAGTGGTATAGACCTGCGACCAGCTGAATAGCGAAGGGATCTTGTGGAAGTCGAGTAGCTGGGCACGGCTGTCGTTGTAGGCCACATCCGGCATCAGGTCGATTTCACCGTTCTGCGCCAGTTCCAGGCATTCCTGCCATTCGCATGGCCAGGGGCGTAGTTGCCAGTCTTCCTGGCGAGCGATTTCATTCAGCAGTTCACCGAGAATGCCGGAGAGTTTGCCGTCCTGGCCGAGGAGGATTTTCGGTTCGTTGGCGTAAACGCCAACAATCACTTGGCGCGATTGTGCGTTGCTCAGCGTGGCGACCGTGAGGGTGGATGTAATGAGTAGCGCGGTGGCGAGGTGGCGAAATGACAGGCGCTTCATGCGTGGCCAGCTTCCATACGAGAATCCATGAGCTAACGATAGTCAGAATATGGAGTTAGCGCCGGCTGATAATGGCAATTGGCTATTTATGAGCGCTAGTCAGCCCAGCCCTGGTAGATATAAGTCATGGGCCGAGGTCCCTTGAGGTAGCGATTGCTTAGCTCGCCAATCTGAAAGCCACCCGCGGTGATCAGCGCCTTGATATCGCGGTTGAGGTGACAGCCACCGGCAAGCGGCTTCCACAGCGGGGTTAGACGGTTTTGCCAGAGCAGCACGGGCAGCTCGGGTGCCAGGCCGTGCTCGCAGAACAGCAGGCGGCCGCCGGGCTTGAGTACACGGCGCATCTCTTTCAGCGCGGCCACGGCATCGGGGATGGTGCACAGGGTAAAGGTGCAAACGATGCTATCGAAGCTGGCGTCGGCGGCCTGGATTTGCCCCAGTTCCAGGGCAATCATCTCCACCGGGATACTGATCGCGGCGGCGCGTTGCTTGGCCAGTTTCTGCATATCGGCGCTGGGGTCGACGCCGATAATCACGCTGACTTTTTCGGCATCGTAGAAGGCCAGGTTAAGGCCGCTGCCAATGCCGATCTCCAGCACCCGGCCATGGGCCTGGGGCGCCAGCTGCGAGCGAGCTTTCATCACCGCGCCCATGCCGCAGGCGAAGTCGATCAGATGCGGCAGCAGATAGCGGTCATACAGGCCCAAGAATTTTTCCTCGCGCTACTCAGCGTCGTTGCTGGCGTCGTCTGGCAGGTCGCTGTTGTCACCGCTGACGGCGGCAAAGCACTTGATCAGGTGATTTCCAGCCGTGCCGCTGATGTTCCAGGCGTCGGCTTCACCGTCAAACCGCGCGGCCACGACCTGGGCCAGGCTGAAGTGCCATTTGCGCAGTGCGCGGCCATCCATGCATTCGATGCTTAGAAGCGGCGCGTCGTCAGCCGGCGGGGTGCCTGCCTGGTGCTGGGCCAGTTGTTCCGTGTTGAGGTTGAACTGCCAGGCATGCAGGTCGTCGATTTCCAGCATGTCGGCGTGGCTCAGGGCGCTGATCAGGTCGTGCGGGGTGGTGCTCATAGGTCGATAGCTTCTGTTGTTAGCGGCCGAGTCGGCGCAGTTGGTCTGATTCAATCACTCGGGTACCGGCGTCTTCTTCCAGTGCCAGGCGCCACAGGGCGCGGGCTAGGACGGTGGCTTCGATGCCACGGTACTTGCCCGGCAGCCAGCGCATAAAAGGCGCGGCGAGGCGTTCGCCAAGACGAAACTCCTGGCGTGCGCCGAGCAGCAGGGAAGGGCGAACGATGGTCAGCTGCGGCCAGTCCTGCGCGCGCAGGGCCTGCTCCATTTCACCTTTGACCTTGTTGTAGAACACCGTGGAATTGGCATCTGCACCTAGCGCGCTGATCACCAGCAGGTGGCGTGCGCCGAGGGCGCGGGCGCGTTCGGCGAAGGCGATTACCAGGTCATGGTCTACGCCGCGAAAGGCTTCCTGCGAGCCAGCCTGCTTGATCGTGCTGCCCAGGCAGCAGAAGGCGGTATCGATATTGCCGCTCAGTTGCGGCAGCAGAGTCAGCAGTTCGCCCTGCGGGTTTTCCAGGTGTGCATGCGCGGCCAGCGGGCGGCGGCTGGGGGCCAGCACGCGAGCGACTGTGGGCTCGTTCAGCAAACGGTCCAGCAGGTGCTCGCCGGTCAGTCCGGTGGCGCCTGCGAGAAGGATGTGCTGTGGCGTCAAATACATAGTGTGAAGTTCTCCGCTGATATCAATCAGCTTATCAGGCTGTTGGGTACGCGCATGGCTGTTATGGGTTGACCGCAGATTGCGCTTCAAGTGCATTGCTCAGGGCGCGCTCGGCCTGCTGTTCACGCAGCTTGCGCCACTGTGTGAGTACCGCTTTGGCGGGCCAGATCTGCGGCTCTGAGGGTTCGAAGCCGTCGGTTTTTTCGCGTTCGGCGACACTGGCCTGGGCCAGTTTGAAGGCGCGCTGCAGGTCGTCAGTCTGCTGCAGGGCTTCGGCAAACAGGGCGCGGCCGAAGTAGGTGAAGTCGTTTTCCTCCGAGCAACCGAAGGACACCCGATCGGCCCGTGCGGCGGTGATTACCAAGGTTTTTTCATCCTGCAGCTTGGGGATAAAACCGCCGGAGTAGCAGGCTGAAATCACCAGCACCTTGTGCCGATCCTTCAGTGGTTCGAGCAACGCTGCCAGCTCGCTGGCGGGCAGGTCGTCGAGCTGCATGCGCGGCTGGTCGAGGTTCAGTTCATGCTTGGCTGAGCCGTGGCTGGTCAGGTAGATAAAGATCAAATCTTCCTTGCCGCTGCGTTCGGCCAGAGCCTGTACGCTGCGGCCCAGGCTGGCACTGGTGGCCAGCGGGCGATCCGTCAGGTGGTCGCGGTGGTTGACCAAAGTGATCAGGCCGTGGGCGGCGAAGCGCTCCTGCAGCAGGTTGCCAACATAATCGGCCTCACGCATAAATACGCTCTGCTTGCCGTCGCCAGCCAGGGTCAGGGCATACAGCTCGATGGCCGGGGTCGAGGCAGGCAGTTTGGCGATGGCGGCATCGAGCAGCCGGCCTTGTTCCAGTAGGCCGGTGGCCAGTGCGTCCGGTATGGCCTTGCCTTGGGCGTCACGAATCAGCCGGCCGTTCTGCCAGGTGCCGCTCTGCTGGCTGCCATCGGCCAGTGTCAGGCTGCCGATGCCTTGGTATTTGCCGTAGGCAAAGTTGCCTTGATAAACGCTGCCATCGGCCAGGCTCAGGCGACCTTCGCCGTGGTAGCTCCAGTCGCTGAACTGGCCGGCATAATGACTGCCGTCGCTGCCCTTGAATTCGCCTTTGCCAGTCAGGCTGCCATGGGCAAAGCGCCCGCTCCAGACTTCGCCGTCAGCGCTCTGATAACGGCCCTTGCCGTGGAACTGGTTGTCGCGGAACTGGCCGCTGTAGAGATCGCCGCCAAGGCTCTTGAAACTGCCCTGACCATTGAGCTGGCTGTCATCGAATGTACCGATGAACTCATTGCCTTCAGCGTCAGTGAGTATGCCTTGGCCGTTGGGTTCGCCTTTCTTGAACTGGCCCTGAAAGCTGGCGCCGTTGCTCCACTGCAGTTTGCCTAGGCCGCTGTACTGGCCCTTGCTGAATTCACCGCGGTATTCCAGTTGGCTGCCTTTCAGGTGGCCTTCGCCGCTGGGCATGCCGTTGGCAAAGCCGCCTTCGTAACGGCTGCCATCGCTGTAGGTGAGGCTGCCCTGGCCGTGGAAATCGCCAGTCTGAAATTCGCCGCTGTAAAACTCACCGTGCTTGCTGCGCCATTCGCCGGGGCCGCTGAACTGGCCGTCCTTGAACAGCCCCTGGTAAGAACTGCCATCCTTGTAATCCAGGCGGCCTGGGCCTTGCAGCAGGCCATCGACAACCTCGCCACGGTAGCGCCCGCCGTCAGGCAGTACGGCATCCGGTGGCAGCAACGGTTCGCCATCGCCGCAGGCGATCAGCAACAGGGCGAGGCTCAGAGGGGCCAGGAGGGCGAGGTGGCGCATGCGGAAAATCCAGGCTGGAAGGTCGTTGCGAGTATGCCTTATAGCGCCCTGAGTGCCGTGATTGAGCGCACCGGTAGGCACATAAAAATAAGAAAGGCGCACGGGCAGATACCTGTGCGCCCTTGTCCGGCTGCAGTGCTTAAACGAAGCAGAGCGTCAGCGGTTCGGCGATATAGGCAGGTTTTTCCGAGCCTTCAATCTCCAGCACAACCTTGGCTTTGAGCAGCCATTGGCCGGGGTTCTTTTCGTTGGCATCGGTCAGGGTGACCACCAGACGAACCTTGGAGTTGACCTTCACCGGTTGGATAAAGCGCACGCTGTCCAAGCCATAGTTGACGGCCATCTTCAGCCCTTTAGGCATGATCATGATGCCTTCCATCAGCTTGGGCACCAGTGACAGCGAGAGGAAGCCGTGGGCAATGGTGCTGCCAAATGGGGTGAGTTTGGCTTTTTCTGGGTCGACGTGGATGAACTGGTGATCACCGGTGCATTCGGCGAACTGGTTGATGCGTTCCTGGTCGATGGTCAGCCATTCGGAACGACCGAGTTCTTTACCGATATAGCTGGGCAATTCGGCGGCGGGTACTGATGTCATGGTTTCTCCTTGAAGACGCAAGTGTTGTTTTTTTTGGGGCGTAAATCCTTCTGCCCTAAGATCATCATGGGTTTGCCGCAGGGTCAAGTGCCTCGTGTACGCGTCGTAACCGTTACGCTATTGCCAGGCAACCGCTGTAAACCGGCCCTTGCCGGGCGCTTCTGCTTATAATGCGCGGCACTGCGTCTGGGATCATACGATTCGGAGATTACCCGTCATGCTGCTTCGTGGCCTTTCCTGGCTGGTGTTGTGCCAGTTGCTCGGCACTGCGCTGAATGTCCTGCTGATTCCGATCCTGCCGGGGCCGATCATCGGCATGCTGCTGCTGTTCGGCTTTCTACTGTTGCGCGGCGAGGTGGGCGAGCCGTTGCAACAAGCCTCTAGCAGCCTGCTGAAATACCTGCCACTGCTGCTGGTGCCGCCGGCAGTGGGGGTGATGGCCTATGCCGAAGATATCTTTGCCGACTTCTGGGCGATTACCGGTGCACTGTTGCTGTCGCTGCTAATCTCTATCGTGTTCGCTGGCTGGCTGATGCAGAAACTGATCGACCGCCAGCAACGCCGGGAGGATGCATGAGTCTGGAATGGCATGCCGCCTGGCAGGCATTGACGCACCACCCGCTATTTGGCGTCGGCATCACTCTCGGTGCTTATCAGCTGGCGATTGCCGCTTACGAGAAAACCCGTTTGGTGTTCTTGCAGCCGGTACTGGTGTCGATGCTCGCTGTGATCGGCATTCTTCTGGCGTGCGGCCTGACCTTTGCCGAATACAAGGACAGCGCCGCCGCGCTGACGCTGTTCCTCGGGCCAACCACTGTGGCGCTGGCGGTGCCGCTGTTCGTCAATCTGCGGCGGATTCGCCAGTTGCTCTGGCCCACCCTGATTACCTTGCTGGTAGCGGGTGTGGTTGCCACGGTGTTGGGCATTACCCTGGCCTGGGCCTTCGGTGCCGAGCAAATCATGCTGATGAGCATGGCGCCGAAATCGGTAACCTCGCCGATAGCCATGCTGGTGGCCAGCCAGATTGGCGGGATTGCCGCCCTGGCTGCGGTGTTTGTAATGATCACCGGGATCATTGGCGCCATCATTGGCCCGGCGCTGCTCAAACGCTTTGGTGTGCATCACCCTGCCGCATTGGGCATGGCCCTGGGCCTGACCGCGCATGCCGTCGGCACCGCACGGGCGTTGCAGGAGGGCGAGGAGTGCGGCGCGTTCTCCGCCCTGGCGATGAGCCTGATGGGTGTATTCACCGCTGTGCTACTGCCACTGACTATTCTGTTGTGGCTATAAGGAGGCGCCTGTGACCTTACCGCTCTTCCCATTGAATACCGTGCTGTTTCCCGGCTGCATGCTCGATTTGCAGATATTCGAAGCGCGTTATCTGGACATGATCAGCCGCTGCATGAAGCAGGGCCAAGGTTTTGGCGTGGTCTGCATCATTGATGGCGCAGAGGTGGGGGAGGCGGCCGGGCAGTTCTCGGCGATAGGCTGCGAGGCGTTGATTCGTGATTTTCAGCAGCGGCCCAATGGGCTGCTGGGGATTCGCGTCGAGGGTGGTCGGCGTTTTCGCGTGCAGCGCGCTCAGCTGTTGCCGGATCAACTGACTCTGGCCGAAGTCGAGTGGCTGGATGAGCAGCCGGAGCAGCCGCTGGAAGCAGAGCATGCCGACCTGGTGGCGTTGCTCGCTGCGCTGAGTGCTCATCCACTGGTGGCATCGCTGGGCATGCCGAGCGAGCCTGAGGGCCAGGAGGTATTGGCCAATCAGTTGGCCTACCTGTTGCCGCTGGACGCCGAGCAAAAGCTGCAGTTGCTCGAAATTCACGACGTGCAGCTGCGCCTGGAGTTGTTGCAACAGCTGCTGGAGTTGTTGCAGGGCGAGCGTCAGTAACGGTACAGCAGTGCCCCAGAGGACAGCTGCCAGGTGGTGATGCCGCTGAGCAGAGCGATAACTGCCGATAGTAACAACCACCAGACTTTCCCCGACAACGCAGGCAGTGGCGTGCGCCATTGCACCACGGCCAGGCTCAGTGCGCAGAAGCAGGCAGCCAGCATGGCACCGGCGATGATGTCGCTAGGCCAATGCACCCCCAGGTAAATCCGTGAGCCGGCAATCGCTGCGGCCGGCAGGCTGGCCAGCAATAACCAGGTCAGGCGCATGCGCGGCGGTTGCCCGCGCCCGGCCAGCACCCCAAGCAACAGAAAGAAGGCGAAGGCCGCCGAGCTGTGCCCGCTGGGAAAGCTGAAACTGCCCAGCGGCTCCAGCAGCACGTCGGGGCGGCTGCGGGCGAAAAGCGCCTTCAGCGCGCCGTTGGCCAGTGCTGTGCCGAGTAGGGTGCCGATGGCCAGGCATAAGGTTCGCCATTGCCGGGTGGCCAGCAATGCTAGGCACAACAGTACGGCTGCTGCCAGTTGAGTGGTGAAGTCGCCGAGGCGGGTAACCAACACCATCAGGGTGTCCAGCGCTGGGCTGCGATGCTCTTGCACCAAAGTCAGCAGGCCCTGATCGAGCTGGCTCAGGTGCGGCCAGCTGAGCATCAGGGCAATCAACAGGGCCAGGCTTGCCGCCGCAGTCAGCAGGCTGGTGTGCCGTTGACGACGCAGGCTGCCTTGCACGCTAACGCCCACCACCAGTGCAATGCCGGCCCCAATGGCCCCGGCTTGTGTCCAGAAACCTTCCGGCAGTGGCAGGCGCAGCGCTGCACCCGTGGCCCAGCCAGGCAGCATATAGGCGATTGACCACGCGACGCCGGCCAGCAGGCTGACGATAAAAAAGCGCACGAAGGGCATGTCGAACATACCGGCAACCATCGGCAGCATGGGCCGTAGCGGGCCGATAAATCGCCCGACCAGCAAGCTGACGACGCCGTAACGCACGAAGTAACCGTGGGCGCTGTTCAGCCACTGCGGGTGATTGCGCAGCACAGGCAAGCGGCTGATGTCCTGATGAAAATAGCGACCCAAGGCATAGGACAGGCAATCCCCGAGTAGTCCGCCGAAGAACGCTAGCAACAGGGTTTCGCCCAGGCCCAGCGCACCATTGCCAGCCAGGGCTGCTACGGCGAACAACAGCACGGTGCCTGGCACTAGAAGGCCGACAATCGCCAGGCACTCGCCGCAGGCAAGCAAGAAAATTGCCAGGCCCAGCCATTCGGGGTTGGCGCTCAGCCAGAGGGTCAGGGTGTCGAACCATTGGCTCATCGGTGGTCATCCATGGGGGTTAGCAAGTGGTAGTCCTGGCCGGCCAACTGGCCGCGCCGTAACGGGTTGCGGGTGCAGTGGCGGGCAAAGGCGGCGTCGACAAAGCGGTAGGGCAAGTGTGCATCGCGGCCATGGGGGATGCCCAGGCGCGCGCATTGCACGATCTGTTGCGGGCGTTCGCCGAGGTCTTCGACAAACAGGCGCTGTTCATCGAAAGCCTGCGCGTCCCAATCAGGCACTTTCAATCCCAGTGCTTTGCACAGCAGGGTCTGCCCGGCGCAGAGGCTTTCACTGGTGCGTGGCTTGCCCTGGGCGTCGGGGTTATTCGCCTGCATCTGTGCCAGGGCGTCTGCGCCGCTGTATGCGTCCTGCCAGGGGTAGGCGGATTTGATCAGCACCGCATTGCCGGGGCCCTGGGCGCTGAAGTTCAGCGAGTCGCCGCCGCGGGCGTAATACATGTAGATATGCCCGCCATCCATAAACAGTGCGCGGCGTTTGTGGGTGTAGCCGAGGGAGGCGTGGCTGCCTTTCTCGCTCAGGTAGTAGGCCTCAGTCTCGATAATTCGCGCGCTGAGCCAGCGCCCGTTCTGTTTATGGCGGATCACCTTGCCGAGCAGCTCACGGGCTAGCAGGCGTGCGTCGCGGTCGAAGAAGCTGGCCGGCAATGCGCGGCCTTGAGGCCAGGGCAAACTTAGGTTGGGATCGGCTGGCATGCGGTGTTGTGCTTACTCGGCAGGGCATAGGCTGGGGCTGTTGCCGTTTCGGACACTCAGCTGAGCGTCGTTAAGCGGCCCATGATCATAACAATAAGAGTCTGAATCATGTCTGAACGTGCCCGCGTCAGCAGCGCCCATATCAGCCCTAGTGCCCATTACACCGGCTATATCTGGTATCGCCACCAGCTGGCGGATGCAGCCTTTGCCACCGGTTTCGGGCGTTTTGTGCATGGTTTGCTCGGCCCAATCACCTGGGGCGCGCGGGTCGGTTTCGGTCTGGATATCGAGCAATTTCTGCTGCAGCGGCATTTGCAGATCGACGCCCAGCTGACTGCGGCGATTGAGCAGGGTGAGGTGCGTCAGGTGGTGGAGATTGCCTGTGGCCTGTCGCCACGCGGCCGGCGCTTTACCGCACGTTACCCGCAGCTACGTTATATCGAGGCCGATCTGCCGGTGATGGCGGCGCGCAAACGCCTGCTGCTGAATGCCGAAGGTTGGTTGGGTAGCCAGCATCAGGTGCGCGCAGTGGATATCCTCGCCGAGGAGGGCAGCAAAAGCCTGGCGTCGCTGTTCGCCGAGCTTGATCACAGCAAACCGGTGGTGGTGATTACCGAAGGCTTGGTGAATTACTTCGAGCTGGCGCTGATCGAGTCGTTCTGGACGCGCCTGGCCGAGCAATTGCGCGAGTTTCCCCAGGCCACCTACCTGACCGAGCTGTACCCCGATCTGCGCGAACATCCACGTTACCGCCAGTTGCTCTGGGGCGTCGGCCTGATCGGCCGGCTGACCCGTGGCAACTACCCGCTGCATTACCGCAATGACCAGGCGATTGTGCAGGGTTTCCAGCGCTGCGGCTTCAGCCAGGTCGAGGTCTTCGACCCGAGCCGCAAAGCCCAAGCGTTGGGCCTGGCTCCCTCTCGCAATGCGGGGTTGGTGCGGGTTATCGAGGCGCGGGTTTAAGAGACTGTTTCGGATCTCGCGAGCTAGAGCGAGACAAGGCGCTACGTTAGTAACAGCCTCCGGCTGGTCAAAACAGGGGAGGAAGCGGAGTTTACTGTTGTAAATGAGCATGACTCGTTCCACTCGCCCTTCGGGCCGCGCTAAAGCGCATTAGCCGCGAGCGGTTTGCCGAGCCTGTTTTTAACGCAGTATCGCCGACGCGCAGCAGATCCGAAGCAGGCTCTAGGCGCAGGCAGCTGCTGGTAGCGGCTGCAGCTGGAACTGCGTCGCCAGCGCCTGGCTGGCCTGCTGATCGCTGTGCGGGAAAACGAAGGCCAGGCCGTTTGGATCCTGGCGCAGGGGTAGCAGAGGCTGGGCGGGTAGATCCTTGCACAGCAATTGCCAGCCACGCGTGCCGCGAATAGCCGGCAGATCAGCGTGCAGCAAGCCGCCAAAGAAACCCAATTCGCTGAGCTCTACCGTCCATTCCCCACCATCACGATGCTGCAGGCGAGCGTGGCGCTGGCTGGGCGGCAGGCGCGTTTCATGGCGCTTTTCCAGCTGCAGCAGTTGCGATTGGGCCAGCAGGCTACTGCCGGGACTGCGGCTTGGCAGGGCGTCACCGCGCAGAAACGGGTTGTACAGATTGGCGCAGGCGTCGCGCTGTTCGAATTGCGCGAGGTGATCGGCGTTGTGGATCAGGGCGCAACTGGCCTGGGCGCAGGCGGCAGCAAAGTGTGCGTGCTCCCAGGGTTGAGTGAAGTGGTCATACTCGCCTGCCAGCACCAGGGTCGGGCAGCTGGGGTGTTGTTGGAAACCCTGGAAGTCCAGCAGGCGCTGGCTGTTCTGCCGGTAGCGTTCGATGTCGGCGGCTGACAAGCGCTGGATCTGCCGCAGCAGTGCCTTGCGAAATACCGGGGCTACGCCAGTCTGTTCCAGGCGCAAGGGGTTGAGCAGGCCGGTCAGCGCGCCATGGGCAAAGGCCTCGCAACGGCCTTCGGCCAGCAGTGCCAGACCTTCCTGTAGCAGCAGGCGCGCGCCGGGGCGGCCAAAGGCGGTAATCCCGGCCAGCAACACGCGGGCGCAGCGTGTTGGGTGGCGAGCGGCAAACAGAGCGGCCAGGGCCGAGCCGTAGGACAGGCCAATGGGCATCAGCGGCGGTAGGCCGAGTTCATCGGCGAAGGCGGCGATCAGGTCGGCCAGCTGTTCCAGGCTCAGGTCTGGCACCAGTTGCAGGTTGCCGCCTTGGCTGGGCAGGTCGAGCAGAATCACTGGGTGCTCGCCGAGCAGCTCGCTGACCTCGGCAGCAAACGAGCGAAAGCTCTGGAATGCGCCACCCAGTAGCAACACTGGCGGGCGTGGGTCATGGCTGCGGCAGGCGTAGGCCTGGTAGTGCAGGCGCAGTTCGCCGATGTGCAGCACCTGCGGAGCTTCGTTGAGTTGTGCGGCGCAATAGTCGGTACGGTAATGCATGCTGATCCCACCCCGGCGGTCGGCCGCCTGTCTTGCTTTTAATAGCAAGGTAAACATTCGGGCGGTTTTTGTTTACCTAACCTTCGGGCGGCTGATGGCCTGCGATGTCACTGTTTATCCGCGTTGCGGGCAGCCTGGGGTTTGCCAGCGTTACCCCGGGCTGCGGCGAACGCGCTGTATACCCGTCGCTGAAAAACTATCTCGCTTGTCTTGGCAGTCCCGCTAACCTTTTGCAACGGCCGAGTACCGTCCGCCGCGCAGCGCTGGGCGTGGAGCGGCGCGACCGTTATACTCAGCGACTTTTTTCAACCGCCAGACCTGCCAAGACCATGACTGAGTCCGTGCTCGACTATATGACCCGCCTGGGACAGGCCGCCCGCAGCGCTTCGCGCGTGCTCGCGCGTGCCAGTACTGCGCAGAAGAATCGTGCCCTGCAGGCTGCTGCAGTCGCGCTGGATGCGGCCCGCAGCGATTTGACGGCCGCCAACGAGCTGGACCTTGCCGCCGCGCGCGCGGGGGGCCTGGAACCGGCCATGGTTGACCGTCTGGCGCTGACCCCAGCGGTGATCGACAGCATGATCGAAGGCCTGCGTCAGGTCGCTACCTTGCCGGACCCCATCGGCGAGATCCGCGATATGCGCTACCTGCCGTCGGGTATTCAGGTTGGCAAGATGCGTGTGCCACTCGGCGTGATCGGCATCATCTATGAGTCGCGGCCGAACGTGACCATCGATGCCGCCAGTCTGTGTCTGAAGTCCGGTAACGCCACCATTCTGCGTGGTGGCTCCGAAGCGATTCATTCCAACCAGGCGATTGCCCGTTGCATTCAGCTTGGTCTGTCTGAGGCTGGCTTGCCGGCATCAGCCGTGCAGGTGGTGGAAACCACCGACCGCGCCGCCGTTGGTGCGTTGATCACCATGCCCGAGTTCGTTGACGTGATCGTGCCACGTGGCGGCAAGGGGCTGATCGAGCGTATCAGTCGCGACGCCAAGGTGCCGGTGATCAAGCACTTGGACGGTGTGTGCCACGTCTACATTGACGTTGCCGCTGATCTCGACAAGGCGATTCGGGTTGCCGATAACGCCAAGACCCAGCGCTACTCGCCGTGCAACGCCATGGAAACCTTGCTGGTGCATAGCGCCGTTGCCGCCAAGGTGTTGCCACCGCTTGCCGCCATATACCGTGACAAGGGTGTTGAATTGCGTGGTGATGCCGCGACCCGTGCGCTGCTCGGTAGCGACGTGCTGGAAGCGAGCGAAGACGACTGGTTTGCCGAATACAACGCGCCGATTTTGGCGATTCGCATCGTCGACTCGCTGGATGAGGCCATCGAGCACATCAACCATTATGGCTCGCAGCACACCGACGCGATCATCACTGAGAACTTCAGTGATGCGCGGCGTTTCCTAACTGAAGTGGACTCCGCCTCCGTGATGGTCAACGCGTCGACGCGTTTCGCCGATGGTTTTGAATACGGCCTGGGCGCGGAGATCGGTATTTCCACCGACAAGTTGCATGCGCGCGGTCCAGTTGGCCTGGATGGCCTGACCAGCGAGAAGTACGTGGTGTTTGGCGACGGGCACATTCGTACCTGATGGGGCGTACCTGATGGCCCGACGCGACGGCGCTCGACGCATTGGCCTGCTTGGCGGCACCTTTAATCCGGTGCATATCGGCCATCTGCGCAGCGCGGTGGAAGCGGCCGATGCGCTGCAGCTGGATGAGTTGCGTCTGATTCCAAGCGCGCGGCCGCCACACCGCAGCGCGCCAGAGGTTAGTGCGCAGGATCGCCTGGCCATGGTCAGGTTGGCGGTAGCCGATGCCGGGGTGTTGCAGGTGGATGATCGCGAGCTGCAGCGCGACAAGCCGTCCTACAGCATTGATACCCTGGAATCGTTGCGCAGTGAGTTGGCGGCGGATGATCAGTTGTTTCTGCTGCTGGGTTGGGATGCCTTTTGCGGTTTACCCAGTTGGCAGCGTTGGGATGAGTTGCTGCAGCACTGCCATATTCTGGTTTTGCAGCGGCCGGATGCCGACAGTGAAGCGCCGGAGGCGCTGCGCAACCTGTTGGCGGCGCGCAGTGTGAATGACCCGTCGGCCCTGAGTGGGCCGGGTGGGCAAATTGCTTTTATCTGGCAGACACCCCTGGCGGTGTCGGCTACCCAGATCCGTTTGCTATTGGTGAATGGAAAGTCGGCACGTTTTCTGGTGCCTGACGCGGTACTGGCCTATATCCATGCCCACGGACTGTACCGTGGCGCGAATTGAACACGAGGCAAACGAGTTACTTATGACGAACGCAAAAACAATGCCGAGCGAAGACCTGGTCAAATTGGCCATCAGCGCTCTGGAAGAGATTAAGGCGCAGGACATCACCACCATTGATGTCCGCGGCAAGACCAGCATCACCGATTTCATGCTGATCGCCAGCGGCACCTCCAGCCGTCACGTCAAATCGCTGGTCGACAACGTGCTGGAGAAGGTCAAGGAGCAGGGCGTGCGCCCGATCGGCACTGAAGGCATGGACACCGGCGAGTGGGCACTGCTCGACCTCGGCGATATCGTGGTTCACGTGATGCTGCCAACTGCCCGCCAGTTCTACGACCTTGAGCGTCTGTGGCAGGGGGCCGAGCAGAGCCGTGCGCAGTTCAGTGCTGAGCTGGGCCCAGAGCAGGAATAAGGACGCGCAGCGGTGCGGATCAAACTGATCGCAGTCGGCTCGCGCATGCCGCGCTGGGTGGAAGAAGGTTGGCAGGAATATGCCAAGCGCATGCCCAGCGAACTGTCCCTGGAGCTGGTGGAAATTCCGCTGACCACGCGCGGCAAGAATGCTGATGTGGCGCGGATGATCCGTCAGGAGGGCGAGGCCATGCTGGCTAAGGTCGCTCCGGGTGAACGGATTGTTACCCTGGAAGTCGAAGGACGACCTTGGAGCACCGAGCAGTTGGCGGTCGAACTCGATAAATGGCGTCTGGATGCGCGCACTGTCAATCTGATGGTCGGCGGCCCGGAAGGGCTTGCGCCTGAGGTGCAGGCGCGCAGTGAGCAGCGCTGGTCGCTGTCGCCGTTGACCTTGCCGCACCCGTTGGTGCGTATTCTGATCGGCGAACAGATGTATCGTGCCTGGACTGTATTGTCCGGCCACCCTTACCACAAGTAACCAGCAGCCACCGATGCCGCAACCAATCCGCCTCAAAGACCACGAGAAAGACGGCCGCCTGATCCGCAAGCGGGCGGTGGTCGGTGCTGTGGTGGTTTTGCTGCTGACCTCGGTGCTTGTGGCGCGCATGTATTACCTGCAGGTGGTGCAGTTCGAACACCACACCACCTTGGCGGAAAACAACCGCATCCACGTGCAGCCGATTCCGCCGAGCCGTGGGCTGATCTACGACCGCAACGGGGTGATCGTCGCCGATAACCGTCCCAGTTTTAGTTTGACCCTGACCCGCGAACGCGCGGGTGACTGGCTGCAGGTGCTCGACGGGATCGTCGACGTGCTGGAGCTGGGCCCGGATGAGCGGGCGTTGTTCGAGCGCCGCGTGCGCCAGGGGCGCCGGCCGTTCGAGCCGGTGCCGGTGCTGTTTGAGTTGACTGAAGAGCAGATTGCCCGCGTGGCGATCAATCAGTTCCGTTTGCCAGGGGTGGAAGTCGTCGCGCAGCTGGTACGGCATTACCCGTTGGGCGAGCACTTTGCTCATTCGGTGGGCTATGTCGGGCGGATCAACGAGAAAGAGCTGAAAGAGCTCGACCCGGTGGCTTACAGCGGTACGCACCATATCGGCAAGACCGGTATCGAGCGCTTCTATGAGGATGATCTGCACGGCCAGGTGGGTTACGAGGAAGTCGAAACCAACGCCCGTGGCCGCGTATTGCGAGTACTCAAGCGCACCGATCCGACGCCCGGCAAGGACATTGTGCTGAGCCTCGATATTCGCTTGCAGGAGGCTGCCGAAGCCGCCCTGGCAGGCCGGCGTGGCGCTATTGTGGCGATTCAGCCGCAGACCGGTGAAGTGCTGGCGATGGTCAGTCAGCCCAGTTTTGACCCAAACCCATTTGTGACCGGCATCGGTTTCAAGGCCTATGCCGATTTGCGCGACTCTATTGATCGACCGCTTTACAACCGCGTGTTACGTGGTCTCTATCCCCCCGGCTCGACCATCAAACCAATGGTTGCAGTGTCGGGGCTGGATGCCGGAGTGGTGACGCCGCAGACCCGCGTGTTCGATCCCGGTTTTTACCAGCTGCAGGGCCACAGCCATAAATACCGCAACTGGAACCGCACGGGTGACGGCTGGGTGGATATGGATCTGGCCATCTCCCGTTCCAACGACACTTATTTTTACTCGCTGGCGCACAAGATGGGCATCGACCGCCTGCATGACTACATGAGCCGTTTTGGCCTGGGTCAGCGCGTGTCGCTGGACATGTTTGAAGAAACCGCCGGGCTGATGCCCTCGCGCGAGTGGAAGCGGGCACGTTACCGGCAGGCTTGGTATCCGGGGGAAACGCTGATTCTCGGTATTGGTCAGGGCTACATGCAGACCACGCCATTGCAGCTGGCCCAGGCCGTGACGCTGATGGCGACGCGCGGCAAGTGGATTCGTCCGCATTTGGCCAAGACCATTCAGGGGCGTGTTCCCGTAGACCCCAATCCATTACCCGATATCGTCCTGCGTGATCCGAAGTTCTGGGATAACGGGCGGCATGGGATGGAGCAGGTGATGCACGGCCCGCGCGGCACCGCGCGCAAGGTGGGTGATGCGGCGCTGTACCGGATGGCGGGTAAGAGCGGCACCGCGCAGGTGGTGGCGATCAAGCAGGGCGAGAAATACGACCGTAGCAAGGTGGCTGAGCGTCATCGCGACCATGCGCTGTTCGTCGCTTTTGCGCCGGCGGATAACCCGCAGATTGCCGTGGCGGTGATGGTCGAAAACGGCGAGTCGGGTTCCGGGGTTGCCGCCCCTGTGGTCAAGCAGGTGATCGATGCCTGGCTGCTGGATGAGAATGGCCAGTTGAAGGCCGAATATGCCCCGCCGGTGGCGGCTGAGGTTATCGCGCCATGAGTAATAGTTTCGATCGAAACTTATCAACCGAAGACTTGCTGCGCCGCCGTGCAAGCGTGCTGCAGCGCCTGCACATCGACGGCATTCTGCTGTTGCTGTTGCTGATTCTGGCGACCGGTAGTCTGTTCATTTTGTACTCCGCCAGTGGCAAGAACGTCGACATGCTGATGAAGCAGGCCAGCTCCTTCGGCATTGGCCTGGTCGGCATGTTTATCATTGCCCAGTTCGAGCCGCGGTTTATGGCGCGCTGGATACCCTTGGCCTATGTCGGCGGCGTTGGTTTGCTGGTGGCGGTGGATGTCATGGGGCATAACGCCATGGGCGCCACTCGCTGGATCAATATCCCAGGGGTGATTCGCTTTCAGCCCTCGGAGTTTATGAAGATCATCATGCCGGCGACCATTGCCTGGTACCTGTCGAACCGCAGTTTGCCGCCGCGGCTGAAGCATATTTGCATCAGCCTGGCGATGATCATCGTGCCGTTTGTGCTGATTTTGCTGCAGCCCGACTTGGGTACCTCGCTGTTGATCATCGCCTCGGGCGGCTTCGTCTTGTTTATCGCTGGGCTGCAGTGGCGTTGGGTTGTCGGTGCGGTAACGGCGGTGGTGCCGATTGCCATCGGTATGTGGTTCTTTGTTATGCGTGATTATCAGAAACAGCGCGTGCTGACTTTCCTCAACCCGGAGAGTGATCCGCTGGGCAGTGGCTGGAACATCATCCAGTCCAAGGCAGCGATTGGTTCGGGCGGGGTGCTCGGCAAGGGCTGGTTGCAAGGCACGCAATCGCACCTGGATTTTCTGCCGGAGAGCCACACCGACTTCATCATCGCCGTCCTGGCCGAGGAATTCGGCCTGGTTGGCGTGTGTTTGTTACTGCTGGTGTACATGCTGTTGATCAGTCGCGGCCTGGTGATTACCGTGCAAGCGCAGACGCTGTTCGGTAAGCTTCTCGCCGGCGCGTTGACCATGACCTTCTTCGTTTATGTCTTCGTCAATATCGGTATGGTCAGTGGCCTGCTGCCGGTGGTGGGTGTGCCGCTGCCGTTTATCAGCTATGGCGGCACCTCGTTGATCACCCTGCTGGCGGGGTTTGGAATTTTGATGTCGATCCACACTCATCGTAAGTGGATGACACAGGCTTGATTGGGATTATGAATTCAATGCAAAACGCGCGTGGTTGGATGGTACGTACTGCACCTTGGCTGGCTCTGGTCGGGGTGTGCGGGGTGGTTCAGCCGGCGGCTGCCGGAGACTACCAGCAGTCACCCCAGGTGGCCGAGTTCGTTGCCGAAATGACCCGTGATTATGGCTTTGCTGGTGAGCAACTGGTCGAGCTGTTCGCTCAGGTCGAGCGCAAACAGGCGATTCTGGATGCCATTTCGCGCCCTGCCGAAAAAGCTAAACCGTGGAAGGATTACCGGCCAATCTTTATCACCGACAAGCGCATCAGCAAAGGTGTCGAGTTCTGGAAGCAGCATGAGGAAACCCTGGCCCGCGCGGAGGCTGAGTACGGTGTGCCGGCTCAGGTGATAGTGGCAATCATCGGGGTGGAAACCTTCTACGGCGGCAATACCGGCAGCTGGCGGGTGATGGATGCGCTGTCGACTCTGGCCTTTGACTACCCACCGCGTGCGCCATTCTTCCGCAAGGAGCTGCGCGAATTCCTCCTGCTGACCCGGGAAGAGCAGGTTGAGCCGCTGAGCATGACCGGCTCCTACGCCGGAGCCATGGGCTTGCCGCAGTTTATGCCGAGCAGCTTCCGCGCCTATGCCGTGGATTTCGACGGCGACGGTCATATCAATATCTGGAACAACCCGACCGATGCCATCGGCAGTGTGGCCAGCTACTTCAAGCGCCACCACTGGCAGCCCGGGCAACCTGTGGTCAGCGCCGCCACCGTTAAGGGCGCGCAGGCCGAGCAAGGCCTGAGCGTGGGCCTGGACCCAGAGAAGAATGTCGCTGAGCTGCGTGAGCTGGGCTGGACCAGTGCCGATCCGCTGGCTGACGACTTGCCGGTAACCGCCTTCCGTCTGGAAGGTGGTGCTGGTGCCGAGCACTGGCTGGGCTTGCCTAACTTCTTTGTCATCACCCGCTACAATCGCAGTGTGATGTATGCCATGGCAGTCAATCAGCTGGCTGAGTTGCTGGTGGATGCACGGGGTAAGAACTGATGTCGCGTTTGCCTTTTAAATTGGCTGCCTATGGCAGCTTGGCGCTGCTGCTGGCCAGCTGCTCGTCGACCCGTGCGCCGCAACCGGTTGCGCCAGTGCAGCAGGGTGGCGCGATTTCCGGACCGGGTGATTTCAATCGTCCACACAAAGATGGCGCGCCTTGGTGGGATGTCGACGTGTCGCGGATTCCCGATGCGGTGCCGATGCCGCATTACGGCCCGGTCAAAGCCAGCCCGTATACCGTGTTCGGCAAGCAGTACTACCCGATTCCGGATGCCCGTCGCTATCAGGCTGTTGGCCCCGCATCCTGGTATGGCACCAAGTTTCATGGTCAGGCCACTGCCAACGGTGAAACCTACGATTTGTATGGCATGACAGCTGCTCACAAGACCCTGCCGCTGCCCAGCTATGTGCGCGTGACCAACCTGGACAACGGCAAGAGTGCCATTGTGCGGGTCAACGACCGCGGCCCGTTCTATTCCGATCGGATTATCGACCTGTCCTTTGCTGCGGCGAAGAAGCTTGGTTATGCCGAAAACGGTACTGCGCGGGTCAAGGTTGAAGGCATCGACCCGCACGAGTGGTGGGCTCAGCAGGGCCGTCCAGTGCCAATGGTATTGGCTGCGCCGCAGCAAGTTGCTCAGGCTCAGCCAGTTGCGCAGCCTATGGCGCAAGCGGTGGAACAGTATTCGCCGCCACCGCAGCAGCATGCTGCCGCGGTGCTCCCCGTGCAGATTGACGCAAAAAAAAACGCTTTAGCCGGAGCCTCTGGCCTGTATCTCCAAGTGGGCGCCTTCGCCAATCCGGACGCTGCGGAACTCCTCAGATCGAAGCTGAGCGAGACGGTGGCTGCGCCAGTGTTCGTCAGCTCAGTGGTGCGCAACCAGCAGATATTGCACCGCGTGCGTCTGGGACCTTTGAGCAGCCAGAGCGAGGCTGAGCAGTTGCAGAGCAGCGTGCGCCTGGCCAACCTCGGTGAGCCAACCCTGGTCAAGGCAGACTGACAGGGCACTTCTGGTTCTTCTGCAGGACTAAACAAACAACTCCGGCCAGCCACGGTTGGCCGGAGGGATTAGCAACTTATGCCCACTGGGCCTGTTCGACCATCAGCAATCTAGAGAGACGGATGAATATCACCAGCTTTGCGCAACGCGTTTTCCTGTCACTTTCCCTGCTAAGCGCCCCGGCTGTTTGGGCCAATGAACAAGTAATTCCTTCTGCGCCGCAGTTGGCTGCCAAATCCTATGTGCTGTTGGATGCCGCCAGCGGTAAGGTGCTGGTGGAGAACAACGGTGACCAGCGCCTGCCGCCGGCCAGCCTGACTAAACTGATGACCGCCTACATCGCCACCTTGGAAATTCGCAAGGGCAAGATTGGCACGCAGGATATGGTGCCGGTCAGCGAGCACGCCTGGCGTACCGGTGGCGCTGCCTCCGGCGGGTCGACCATGTTCCTGCCGCTGAACAGCCAGGCTAGTGTCGATGACCTGCTGCACGGTGTGATCATTCAGTCCGGCAACGACGCCAGTATCGCCCTGGCCGAGTACATCGCTGGCAGCGAAGATGCCTTCGCCGACATGATGAACGAAACTGCTGCGCGTCTGGGTATGAGCAACAGCCACTTTATGAATGCCACAGGTCTGCCGCACGCGGAGCACTACTCGAGTGCCCATGATATGGCCATCCTGGCTCGTGCCATCATCAATGAAGACCAAGAACACTACGCGATTTACGCGCAGAAAGAGTTTCTCTGGAACAACATCAAACAGGGCAATCGCAACCTGCTGTTGTGGCGTGACAAGACCGTTGATGGCTTGAAAACCGGTCACACCGCCGAGGCGGGTTACTGCCTGGTGGCTTCTGCTGTACGTGATGGTGCGCGGATGATCACCTCGGTATTCGGTACCGTCAGCGAGTCGGCCCGTGCTGCCGAAACCCAGAAGTTGCTGACCTATGGCTTCCGCTTCTTCGAAACCCGCACCTTCTACAAAAAAGGCCAGGAACTGGCTCAGGCCCAGGTGTGGAAAGGCACTGTGCGTCAGGTCAAAGCCGGCCTTGGCGCTGATCTGAGCTTGACCCTGCCGAAGGGCCAGCTGGAAAAACTGCAAGCAGGCATGATCCTCAACCCGCAGCTCACCGCCCCGATTGCTCAGGGTGATGTGATCGGCAAGGTTGAGGTGAAACTGGGTGAAGAAGTGGTGCACAGCGCCGATCTGATTGCCCTTGAGGCTGTTGAGGAAGGTAGTTTCTTCCGCCGCCTGTGGGATAGCATCAGCCTGTTCTTCTTCGGATTATTCAACTGATAGCGTGACCAGCGCGCCTCTGCTGACCCGCAGGGGCGTTGTTGTTGCCACGGCTTACGAGGCCGTTACTGCCATGACTCAACCAGACGTCAAATCGCACAAAATCGAATTTCCCTGCGCTGACTACCCGATCAAGGTGGTTGGCGACAGTGGTGCCGACTACAAGAGCACGGTGGTCGAGATCCTTAGCCAGCATGCCAAGGTCGATCTCAGCACCCTGGCCGAGCGCCAGAGCAGCAACGGCAAGTACACCACCGTGCAGCTGCATATCGAAGCCACCAGCGAAGATCAGCTACGCGATATCAATAGCGCCCTGCGCGCGACCGGTATCGTGCACATGGTGCTCTGATGAGCCTGCCGCTCGGCTTTCGTGAGCTGGGCCAGGTCGACTATCAGCCTACCTGGCATGCGATGCAGCGCTTTACCGACACGCGCGATATGGAGACGCCAGACGAAATTTGGCTGCTTGAGCACTCTCCGGTATTTACCCAGGGCCAGGCCGGCAAAGCCGAGCATGTGCTGTTTCCGGGTGATATTCCGGTGGTGCAGGTCGATCGTGGCGGCCAGGTGACCTACCACGGCCCCGGCCAGCTGGTGGCTTACCTGCTGCTTGACGTGCGCCGCAGTGGTATCGGTGTACGTGAGCTAGTCAGTCGGATTGAGCGCAGCCTGATCGATTTGCTTGCCAGCTATGGTGTCAGCGCCAATGCAAAGCCGGATGCCCCGGGTGTGTATGTGAATGGCGCGAAGATCGCCTCGCTAGGCCTGCGTATCCGCAATGGTCGCAGCTTCCATGGCCTGGCGCTGAATGTGGATATGGATCTGCAGCCGTTTCAGCGCATAAACCCCTGTGGCTATGCCGGCATGGCCATGACCCAGTTAGCCGATCAGGTGACGGGGCCGATAGCGCTGTCCGAGGTCAGTGCGCGGCTGCGTGAGCAACTGGTCAAGCACCTCGACTACGCGTATCAGCAGACTCTGACTGGCGCAATAGACTGCTAGAACGGGGCAAAAACACAAACGCCTGGCCCCAGGCAAAGCCCAGGGGCAGGCGTTGTGTGGCTCAATCAGTTTAGATTGAGGGCAGGAATCAGGCTGTTATCGAGTTGTTGGCCCGGAACGGGCACCGGAGCGGCCAGGCCCAGGTTGTTCTTCTCGAACACCTTGTCGGCGCGGTAGCTGGAGCGTACCAGTGGGCCGGCGGCGACTTCCATAAAGCCTTTCTGCAGACCAATTTCACGGAAGCGATTGAATTCTTCCGGGGTGACCCAACGCTGAACCTTCAGGTGGTTGCGCGTGGGCTGCAGGTATTGGCCGAGGGTGAGGATATCGACGCCAATGGCGCGCAGGTCATCCATGGTCTCGATGATTTCCTCGTCGGTCTCACCCAGGCCCAGCATCAGGCTGGTTTTGGTCAGTATGTCCGGACGATGGCGCTTGGCGTGCTCCAGTGCGCGTAGGGTCTTCTCGTAGCCGGCACGCGGGTCGCGCACTTCATGGGTCAGGCGTTTGACCGTCTCGACGTTCTGCGCGAACACCTCAAGGCCGGAGTCCACCACGCGCTCGATGGCCTGCAGGTCGCCATCGAAGTCCGGAGTCAGGGCCTCGACCACTACGTGCGGTGTATTTTCCTTGATCGCCCGTACACAGGCAGCATAGTGGCTGGCGCCGCCGTCATCCAGGTCGTCGCGATCCACAGAGGTCAGCACGATATAGCGCAGCGCCATCAACTCCACCGACTTGGCGGTGTTCTGCGGCTCTTCCAGGTCCAGCCAGCCGTTCGGGTTGCCGGTATCTACCGCGCAGAAGCGGCAGGCGCGGGTGCATACCGAACCCATCAGCATGATGGTGGCAGTGCCGTTGGACCAGCATTCACCCATGTTCGGGCAGTGGGACTCCTGGCACACAGTGCTCAGGCGGTGTTCACTGACGTTGCGCTTGACCGCCTCGAAGCGGCTGCCGCCAGGTGCCTTGACTCGTAGCCACTTGGGTTTTGGCTCGAACACCTGAGGCTCACTGGAGGCGCGGCGCTTTTGTCCGTCCTTGATCGCGGTGATGCCTTGGGTGGTACGGAATTTTTCGCCACTGGCGACGGTTTTAGGCGGGGAGGTATCGGACATCGGCAATCTGGGCTCCGCTAGAGGCTCCGTGGACGAGGCGGCTTGTGGCCGCCTCGCAGCTTATCACAGAAGCTGACTGTTCAGTCCGGCGGGCGCCGTGCGGTTTTGGCGTCCACAGAGGAGGGCCGGCGCGCAGCGTTGGTGCGCTGCGCGATTACTTATCTGAGTTGTTGCAGCAGCTCATAGCTGGGGTAGCCATCGGCAGGCTGCCCCCGGGATTGCTGAAAGGCACGTACGGCCTTGCGCGTGTTGGCACCGATGATGCCGTCGGCCGGGCCTGGCTCGTAGCCTTTGCTGGCCAGCAACTCTTGCAGCTCGATGCGCTCGCTGCGTCCCAGTTGGCGGTCGTTGCGCGGCCAGGCGGCTTGCACCCCTGAGTTACCGTCCAGCGCATCACTCAGCAGGCCGATAGCCAGGGCGTAAGCGGTGGAGTTGTTGTACTTGAGGATGCTGCGGAAGTTGTTCAGCAGAAGAAAGGCTGGGCCACGATGACCTGCAGGTAGAAACAGTGTGGCCTGGTTTTGCTCGTTGGCATCAATGTCTCTGACCGGATTGATACCGAGGATGCGCCACTGCGCCAGGCTGCGGCGCACTTCTGGGTCGGCCAGGGCGTAATCGAAGCCCTGCGGCAGGTTCACTTCAAAACCCCATGGTTGGCCGTTTTCCCAGCCTGACGTGTGCAGGTAATGCGCGGCAGAGGCTAGGGCGTCGGGGGTTGACGTCCACAGGTCGCGGCGGCCATCGCCATCAAAATCCACGGCGTGCTGGTTGAATGTGGTCGGCATAAATTGGGTCTGCCCCATAGCGCCGGCCCACGAACCGATCAGCCCCTGCGCGGGGGCATCACCGGCTTGCAGTATCTGCAGCGCGGCCAGCAACTGGCTGCGCCAGAACACCTGGCGGCGGCCATCGTAGGCCAGGGTGGCAAGGGAGCGGATTACGTTATGGCTGCCGATATTGCTGCCGTAATTGCTTTCCATACCCCAGATCGCGATCAGCACTTCATGGTCGACGGCGTAGGTGCTGCGGATGGCCTTCAGGGTTGGTCGATGCTGCGCCTTGAGCAGGCGGCCCTGGGCGATACGCGAGACGGAAACGGCGCCGTCGATATAGTCCCACACCGGGCGGGTGAACTCCGGCTGGCTGTTGTCGGAGGTGACGACCCTGGGGTCCAGAGTGATGCCGGCGAATGTGCGGTCGAACAGTTCAGCGTCGATGCCGGCGGCGATGGCATCGCTGCGCAGCAGCATGCGCCATTCATCGAAGCTGAGTAACGGGGCTGGGCTGCTGGCAACGCTGGCGGTTGGACTGGCCGATGCTGTGATGGTCGTGACTGGCGCGGCTGCAAGCGGCTGGGCCGGCGCTTCGGCGCAGGCAGTCAGAAGCAACAGTAGGCAGGCGGTAGCGCTATGGGACAGGCCCCGAAGAAGCAGGTAAGGCATGGTGGTCTCGGCACATTTTGCAGGCCGTAACCTTAGCATGATTGAGGCGGTATGCGGGCTGTGGCGGGCTTTTCAGGCGGCCAGAACGGATGAAGCCTCCCAGTTTTGCTGGAAGGCTTCGCGGCGGTAGCTGCCTTTGCCCTTGCTGGGCGTTTCCTGACGTGAGCGAAACAGTGGCTGGGCTATCAGGGATTTGGCCTTGTTGGGGCCGCGTTTGGCTTTCTTCGCCATGACGTTTCCTCGGCAAAAGACCTGCACGTCGCAGGCGGGCGAAGCATGATCCGCACTCGGCAAAAAGTCCAGAGCCTGGGTGGTTGCAGGCCGTTGAGAAACGTTAGCGAGGCAGCTAGCGCAAGGCAAAAACAGGCGAGGAAGCGGAGTGTACGAGTTGTACATGAGCACTCCGAGCCTGTTTTTAACGCCGCGATGGCAGCGCAGGTAGTCTTTCAACTGCCTGCTAGCGGGTTAGGCCTAGGCGTTGGCCGCAGATGCTCAGAGTCAGCAGGCTCAGGCCGCTCCAGGGATCTCCGCTCGCCTGGCCTTTGATTTGCGCGTCGATCTGCTGGGCATCCTGCAGCAGTGCGGCCCAGCGGGCGGCGGAGAGGCGTTGCAGGGCTTTGCTGACCAGCGGGCGGCGCTTGTCCCAGACCGGTGGGCGGGCGGAGCTGAAGGCTTTATCCAGTGGCATGCCTTGGCTGTACTGCTGGGCGATGGTGGCCAGCAGGCGGACTTCCCGGGCCAGGGCCCAGAGAATCACCGGCGGTTCGACGCCTTCACCGCGCAGCCCTTCGAGCATGCGCAGGGCGTGGGCGGCTTCGCCATTGAGGGCGGCATCGATCAGGCCGAACACATCAAAGCGCGCGCTATCGGCGACCGAGGCATGCACGGTATCGACGTCAATCTGCGTGCCTTCGGCGAGCAGTTTGAGTTTTTCAATTTCCTGGGCGGCGGCGAGCAGGTTGCCTTCGACGCGGACCGCAATCATGTCCACCGCTTCGGCGCTGGCGCTGAGGCCAGACTGTGCCAGGCCCTGGCGAATCCACTGCGGCAGCTGGTTGGCATCGACCGGCCAAATCTGCACGAACTGCGTCTGCGCGCCCTCGATCAGCGCCTTGCCCCATTTGGTTTTCTGCGCGCTGCCATCGAGTTTTGGCAGGCTGATCAGCAGTACCGTGTCTTCGGCGGGGCGGGCGAGGTATTCGAGCAGCGCTGCAGCGCCCTTGTCGCCGGGTTTGCCGTTGGGCAGGCGTAATTCCAGCAGGCGTTTGTCGGCAAACAGCGACAGGCTGGCACCGGCTTGCAGCAGGTTGCCCCAGTCGAAGTTGTTGTCGGCGTTGAACACCTGGCGTTCGCTGAAGCCCTGCTGGCGGGTTGCCGCGCGAATGGCGTCGGTGGCCTCCTGGCAGAGCAGCGGCTCATCGCCACTGACCACATACACCGGGCTCAGGTTGCCCTGCAGGTGTTTGCCGAGTTGTGCGGAATTAAGCTTCATGGGGGGCGCAGAGCTGGGCCGCTTGCGCGGCCCGGCGAGCTTACTGGGCGGGAATCGGCAGCTCGATCGGCGACTGCTGCGGTTGCGCAGCCTGTTGCTGGCGAGCGGCTTCCAGTGCGTCGGCTTCGGCTTGGGCCTTGGCTTCTGCGGTTTGCTGCAGTTGGTCCAGTTGCGCAGGGCTGATCTGCTGCAGGCGTTGGACCAGTTGCTGGATCATTTCGCGGTTCATTTCCTGACGGATCTGCGCGGCTTCCTGGTCACCACCAATCAGGTTGTTACTGTCCTGGGTGTAGAAACTCTGGGCTTCTATTTTGTCGCTGATCAACAGCAGGTCTTTGCTGCCACGGATCTCATATTCCAGAGTCTTGGTCAGTTCGTACTCGGCAGTACGGGCCGAGCTGGTAAAGCTGGCAGCACGGCGGTTTTCCTGCTCGTTGCTCAATACCAGACGGTACTGCGCACCCGGGTAGACCTTGACGCCGTTGTTCTGCAATACGTCGCGCACTTCGTTGACGGTTTCGCCATAGGCGTTGCGCGCGCTGAGATCCAGTTCCTGGAGGGCGAACTGTACGTCACCGGTGCCGCGCAGCTGGAAGCCGCAAGCGCTGAGCAGGGTAGCCAGGCCAATTACCAACAGATTCCGTTTGATCATCTTTTATCCCCTTGGCGTGTCTTGCGGCGCGCCGTGTGCGGTCGCGCCGAGCTTAATCAGTTGGCGGCTAGTCAGTTGGCAACAATGTTGACCAGTTTGCCTGGCACCACGATGACCTTACGAATGCTCAGGCCTTCGGTAAAGCGCAGCACGTTCTCGTTGCTGCGGGCGCTGGCTTCGACATCTTCGCGGCTGGCGCTGGCCGGCACTTCAATCTGCCCGCGCAGCTTGCCGTTGACCTGGATCACCAGCGTCAGGCTGTCCTGTACCAGGGCAGATTCATCTACCTGCGGCCAGGATGCGTCGATGATCGATTCGTCATGGCCCAGTTCCTGCCACAGCTGATGGCTGATGTGCGGTGTGATCGGTGCCAGCAGCAGGGCCACGGCCTCCATGCCTTCTTGCAGTAGGGCACGGTCCTGAGCTGTTGTTTGTGCCGCTTTCTCCAGCACGTTCATCAGCGTCATCACCTGGGCGATAGCGGTGTTGAATTTGTGGTGCTGGCCAATATCGAAGCTCGACTGTTTGATCGCCAGATGAATGGCTCGGCGCACGGCCTTCTGCTCGTCATCCAGGCTGGCCAGATCGAGTGCGCCGGCGATGCCCTGGTTGACGTGGTTCTGCGCCAGGCGCCAGACGCGACGCAGGAAGCGATTGGCGCCTTCAACACCGGCGTCAGACCATTCGCAGCTCATGTCAGGCGGCGAAGCGAACATCATAAACAGGCGGCAGGTGTCGGCGCCGAACTGATCGATCATCGATTGTGGGTCGACACCGTTGTTCTTCGACTTGGACATCTTCTCGGTGCCGCCGATTTCCACCGGTAAACCATCGCTTTTAAGCTTGGCGCTGATGACCTTGGCTTTGCCGTCACGCTCCAGCTCGACATCGGCCGGGTTGAACCAGTCCTTGCCGCCGTTATCCAGGGTGCGGTAGTAGGTCTCGGCGACCACCATGCCCTGGGTCAGCAGGTTCTTGAACGGCTCGTTGGAGCTGACCAGGCCTTCATCACGCATCAGCTTGTGGAAGAAGCGCGCATACAGCAGGTGCAAAATTGCGTGTTCGATACCGCCGATGTACTGGTCCACCGGCAGCCAGTGGTTGGCTGCCGCTGGGTCGACCATGCCACCGGTGTAATGCGGCGAGGCGTAACGCGCGTAATACCAGGACGACTCGACAAAGGTGTCCATGGTGTCGGTTTCGCGCTTGGCCGGTGCGCCGCATTTCGGGCAGCTGCATTCGTAGAACTCGGGCATGCGTGCCAGCGGGCTGCCGGCGCCATCCGGCACCACGTCTTCTGGCAGCACAACCGGCAGCTGGTCTTCCGGCACCGGTACGTCGCCACAGCTGTCGCAATGAATGATTGGGATCGGGCAGCCCCAGTAACGCTGACGGCTGATGCCCCAGTCGCGCAGACGGAACTGGGTCTTGCGCGCGCCATGCTCATTGGCTTCCAGGTCAGCAACGATAGCGTCGAAGGCTGCGCTGAAATCGAGGTTGTCGTACTTGCCGGAGTTGATCGTGGTCAGCCCGGCTTTGTCGCCGTACCAGTCTTGCCAATGGCTAGCGTCGTAGTCTTTGCCTTCGCCGTCATAGACCTGAGTGATGGGTAGGCCATATTTAGTGGCGAATTCGAAATCGCGCTCATCGTGCGCCGGTACAGCCATGACCGCGCCTTCGCCATAGCCCCACAACACGTAGTTGGCGACGAACACTGGCAGCTTGTCGCCGCTCAGTGGGTGAATCACGAACTGGCCGGTGGCTACGCCTTTCTTTTCCATGGTGGCCATGTCGGCCTCGGCCACGGAGCCGGCTTTACATTCGGCGATAAAGGCGGCGATGGCTGGGTTGCTTTCGGCAGCGCGCAGCGACAGCGGATGCTCGGCGGCAACGGCGACATAAGTCGCGCCCATCAGGGTGTCGGGGCGGGTGGTGTAGACCTTGAGCTGGCCGTCGATACCGACGCTGGCTCGGTCGTAATCAAACGCTACATCGGCGCCAAAGCTCTTGCCGATCCAGTTGCGCTGCATGGTCTTGACCTGTTCCGGCCAGCCATCCAATTCGTCCAGACTACTCAACAGCTCTTCCGCGTAAGCGGTGATCTTGAAGTAGTACATGGGGATTTCGCGCTTTTCGATCAGCGCGCCGGAGCGCCAGCCGCGGCCGTCGATAACCTGCTCGTTGGCCAGTACGGTCTGATCCACCGGGTCCCAGTTGACGCTGCCGTTTTTACGGTAAATCACGCCTTTTTCAAACAGGCGGGTGAACAGCCACTGTTCCCAACGGTAGTAATCCGGCTTACAGGTGGTGACTTCGCGGGTCCAGTCCACAGCCAGGCCCAGCGACTTGAGCTGGGTCTTCATGTATTCGATGTTTTCGTAGGTCCACTTGGCCGGTGCGACCTTGTTCTTCATCGCGGCGTTTTCCGCCGGCATGCCGAAAGCGTCCCAGCCCATTGGCTGCAGTACATTCTTGCCCTGCATGCGCTGGTAGCGGGTGATCACGTCACCGATGGTGTAGTTGCGCACATGGCCCATGTGCAGCTTGCCGCTCGGGTAGGGGAACATCGACAGGCAGTAGAAGGTCTCCTTGCCCGGCTGTTCGCTCACTACAAAGGATTTCTGCGCATCCCAATGGGACTGCGCGGCGGCTTCGATTTCACGGGGCGAGTACTGTTCTTGCATGGCTACCGGCACTGGGAATAAGGGCTTGCGGAAAACGCCGTAGCATACATGAGCCCCGCTTATTCAGGGAAACCCTGATTGCGCCGCGCGCCAGCCCAGCTGGCCACGCCTAGCCAGTCGCACTTAGCCAGCCGCGCCGTTTGTCGCGAGGCACTGCTGGTTAAAGCGCGAACGCTAAGCTTGTTATATGGAGCAGCAGCCTGCTTCGGGGCGAGGTGAAGGATGGCGGAGTTTCGGCGTGGTGCAGCGGGGGGCGGGCTCTATGAGCGGCTGCTGCAACGCCTTGCCATGGCGTTGGATGAGGCGGACAGCGTGAGTGCGTTGTCTGCGCAACCGCCGCTGGAGCTGGAGCTACGCGGCCTGACAGCCGCGGAAATGGAGCTGATCCGCGCCTACCTGGATCGTGACCTGGACTGGCTGCGCGGCTGGCATGCAGCCGCGCAGGAAATGGCGCAGATCGAGCAGCTGCCCAGCTCACGCAAGGTCGGCCGCACCGGCCACAAACCCACCGCCGCGCTGCCGGGCAAGATCAAACCGCTGCTCAAACGCCGTTTACAGCTGTGCTGTGCGCTGTGCGGCACCCTGGCCGGCTGGCAGTCCGGCAATGGCGTGCAGGCCTGCAAGGCCTGTGGCTCGCAGTTGTTTCGGGCGAGCAATCATCGGTAGGCTTGCGCGCACCCATGGAGGTGCCCAATGCCGATTCGCTACATCCTCAAACAGTTCTTCTTGCCGCCAGGCCTGTTTCTGCTTTTGCTGCTGGCCGCCTGGTGGCTGCGTCGGCGTTTTCCACGGTTGGCTGCGGGCTGCCTGGTTGTCGGGCTTGGCGGTATGTGGCTGTTTAGTCTGCCGGTGGTGGTTGAGTATTCGGCGCGCATGCTGGAAACCGAGCGGGCATTAAATCAGCAGCAATGGGCTGATTTGGCTCGGCAAGCGGATGTGATTGTAGTTCTGGGTGGCGGGCGTGAGCTGGCTGATCCCGGCTGGGGCGCTGATCAGCCCAGCTTGCTGGCGTTGGAGCGGGTGCGTTTCGCTGCGCGTCTGGCAAAGGCCTCGGGCTTGCCGCTGCTGACCAGTGGCGGATTGCACTATGGCGTACCGCCGAGTGAAGCGGCGTTGATGGCCGAGGTGCTGGCGCGCGATTACGACGTGCCGGTGCGTTGGCAGGAAGGCGTGAGCCGCACCACCTGGGAGAATGCAACCCACAGCGCTGAGCTGCTTAAGCAGGCGGGAGTTACTCGCGTGGTGCTGGTGACTCAGGCCTGGCATATGCCCAGGTCACGCTGGAGTTTCGAGCAGGTGGGTTTGCAGGTGATCAGCGCGCCGATGGGCTTTCTCGGCACGCCCAATGGCCGGCCTGCCGGTGGCTGGCTGCCAGAAAGCAAAGCAGTCTGGCAGAACGGCTTGCTGCTTAACGAGGCCATTGGGTTGTTGGCTTATCGGCTGTTCTACCGGGGCCCAACTGGGCAGTAATAAGCCCCGGTTTGCAGCCTAGCTGTTGATCTGCTCGGCATGGTGGCAAGCCACTTGCCGTGCATCGAGCAGGCGCAGCGCCGGCTGTTCAACCTGGCAGCGTTCGTTGGCATGTGGGCAGCGTTGGTGGAAGGCGCAGCCGCTGGGAGGTGACAGCGGGTTGGGCAACTCGCCACTGATCTTGATTTTCGGTTTGCTCGGATCAGGATGAATGGTCGGCGTTGCCGACAGCAGCGCCTGGGTGTAAGGATGCAGCGGGCGGTTATAGATCAGCTCGCTGGGGCCCATTTCCACCGGGCGGCCGAGGTACATCACTAATACATCGTCGGCAACGTGGCGCACCACCGAGAGGTTGTGCGAGATAAAGACGTAACCGGTGTTGAACTCCTCCTGCAGGTCCATAAACAGGTTGAGCACCTGGGCCTGGATCGACACGTCCAGCGCTGACGTTGGCTCATCCGCCACCAGCACCTTGGGTTGCAGCATCATGGCGCGGGCCAGGGCAATGCGCTGGCGCTGGCCGCCGGAGAACATATGCGGGTAGCGCTGGTAATGCTCGGGGCGCAGGCCGACCTGTTGCATCATTGCCTGCACCCGCTCACGCCGTTCCTGGCGTGACAGCGCGGTATTAATCAGCAGCGGCTCGCCGAGCTGGTCGCCGACCTTTTGCCGTGGATTGAGCGAGGCGTAGGGGTTCTGAAAAACCATCTGCACATCACGGCGCAACTGTTTGCGCTGGGCCTTGTTGGCGCCTGTCACTTCTTGTCCGGCGATCTGCAACGAGCCTGAGCTGGGTTGCTCAATCAGCGTCAGCGCGCGGGCCAGGGTGGATTTGCCGCAGCCGGACTCGCCGACCACTGCCAGGGTCTTGCCGGCTTGCAGTTCAAAGGACACGCCATTCAGCGCCTGCACCTGAGCGTTGGGCTGGAACAGGCCACGGGAGATTTCGTAGTGGCGGGTGAGGTCTCGGGCAGTCAGGACGGCGCTCATCAGGCCACCTCCGCAGTCAGGTTGAGCGGGTAGAAGCAGCGCGCCGCGCCACGTTCATGGGCATCCAGGGTTGGCCGTTGTTCACGGCAGTGGGCCTGGGCGTAGGGGCAGCGTGGTGACAGCAGGCAGCCTGTCGGGCGGTCATAGCGGCCGGGAACGATACCGGGCAGGGTGGTCAGGCGGCGCTGGCCCTGGCTGTGTTCGGGAATTGCCTTGAGCAGCGCCTCGGTATAGGGGTGGCTAGGGGCGGTGAACAGCTGGGGTACGCTGCCAATCTCAACTGCTTGCCCGGCATACATCACGCAGACTCGTTGCGCGGTTTCGGCGACCACGGCCAGGTCATGGGTGATCAGCACCAGGCCCATGTCCTCTTCGCGCTGCAGGTTGACCAGCAGGTCCATGATCTGCGCCTGAATGGTTACATCCAGCGCTGTGGTCGGTTCGTCAGCGATCAGCAGTTTCGGTTCGGCAGCAATCGCCATGGCAATCGCCACCCGTTGGCTCATGCCACCGGACAGCTGGTGTGGGTAAGCATTAAGGCGGCTGGCGGCGGCGGGGATTTCCACCTTGTCGAGCAACTGCAAGGCACGCTGGCGGACGGCCTGGCCCTTGAGGCCAAGGTGCTGGCGCAGCACTTCCTCAATCTGGAAGCCCACGGTAAAGCTGGGGTTGAGTGCGGTCATCGGGTCCTGAAAGACCATCGACAGGTCCTTGCCGATGATGTGTCGGCGCTGACGGCCTTTGAGGCGCAGCATGTCGGTGCCGTCGAACTGCAGGCTGTCGGCCGTGACGATGCCGGGGGCGTCGATCAGGCCCATCAGCGCCATCATGGTCACCGATTTGCCGGAGCCGGACTCGCCGACAATGGCCAGCACTTCGCCCTTCTCCACACGCAGGTCGAGGCCGTCGACCACCGGAATGGCACTGGCGTCGCCGAAGCGCACGCTGAGGTTCTTGATATCTAACAGGCTCATGCGGGGTTCCTCACTGCGCATTCTTGAGTTTTGGGTCGAGTGCATCGCGCAGCCCGTCGCCCATCAGATTGATTGCCAGCACGCTGAGCAGAATGGTCAGGCCGGGAAGACTAACTACCCACCAGGCGCGCTCGATATAGTCGCGCGCCGACGCCAGCATGGTGCCCCACTCGGGGGTAGGCGGTTGCACGCCGAGGCCGAGAAAACCCAGTGCTGCGGCATCGAGAATCGCCGAAGAAAAGCTCAGGGTGGCTTGCACGATCAGCGGGGCCATGCAGTTGGGCAGCACGGTGATAAACATCAGCCGTGGCAGGCTGGCGCCGGCCAGGCGTGCGGCAGTGACGTAGTCGCGGTTCAACTCGCCCATCACTGCGGCGCGGGTCAGGCGCACATAGGACGGCAGCGAGACGATGGCGATGGCGAAGATGGTATTGATCAGCCCTGGGCCGAGGATGGCGACGATGGCCACCGCCAGTAGCAGCGACGGCAGGGCCAGCATGATGTCCATCAGGCGCATGATCGACGGGCCAAGCAGGCGCGGGAAGAACCCGGCAACCAGCCCGAGAAGGATGCCGGGGATCAACGACATCAGGACCGAGGCCAGGCCGATCAGCAGCGACAGCCGCGCGCCATGGATCAGCCGCGACAGCAGGTCGCGGCCGACTTCATCGGTGCCCAGCAGAAATTGCAGCTGGCCACCTTCCAGCCAGGCGGGTGGGGTGAGCAGAAACTCGCGGTATTGCTCGCTGGGGTCGTGCGGGGCGATCCACGGCGCAAACAGCGCGCAGATCACCAGCAGGATCATAAACGCCAGCCCGGCGACTGCGCCCTTGTTGTGGGCGAAGGCTTGCCAGAATTCCTTAAGCGGCGAAGGGTAGAACAAGGTTTGATCGAGTGTGGCTTGCGTAGTCATTGGGCTCTCCTTAGCGCTGATGGCGAATGCGTGGGTTGGCCAGGCCGTAGAGGATGTCCACCACGAAGTTGACCAGAATCACCAGGCAGGCGATCAGCAGAATACCGTTCTGTACCACCGGGTAGTCACGCGCACCAATCGACTCGATCAGCCATTTACCGATACCCGGCCAGGAGAAGATGGTTTCGGTCAGTACCGCGCCCGCCAACAGTGCGCCGACCTGCAGGCCGAATACCGTGAGCACCGGGATCAGCGCATTACGCAGGCCATGCACAAACACCACGCGGGCCGGCGACAGGCCCTTGGCGCGGGCGGTACGCACATAGTCCTCGCGCAGCACTTCAAGCATCGCCGAGCGGGTCATGCGGGCGATAACCGCCAGCGGGATGGTACCGAGCACGATGGCCGGCAGGATCAGGTGACGTAGGGCATCGACAAACGCCCCTTGCTCATCGGAAAGCAGGGTATCGATCAGCATAAAACCGGTGACCGGCGGGATGTCGTAGAGCAGGTCGATGCGCCCGGATACTGGCGTCCAGCCCAGCCACACCGAGAAGAACATGATCAGCAGCAGGCCCCACCAGAAAATCGGCATGGAATAACCGGCGAGCGAGATGCCCATCACCCCATGGTCGAACAATGAGCCCCGTTTCAGTGCAGCAATCACCCCGGCGATCAGCCCCAGGGTGCCGGCGAACAACAGGGCGGCGAGGGACAATTCCAGGGTGGCGGGAAACAGCGTGGTGAATTCATCCCAGACGCCGGTGCGGGTACGCAGCGACTCACCCAGGTCGCCCTGGGCCAGCTTGCCGATGTAGTCGAAATACTGGGCATATAAGGGTTTATTCAAACCCAGGCGCTCCATGGCCTGGGCATGCATTTCCGGGTCGACTCTGCGTTCGCCCATCATCACTTCCACTGGGTCGCCGGGGATCATGCGGATCAGTGCAAAGGTCAGCAAGGTGACGCCGAAGAAGGTGGGGATCAGCAATAGCAGGCGTCTGGCAATAAAGGACAGCATGCGGGTCAGTGCTCCAATAGAGATAGACGTGCGCCGGGCTGCATGGCCGGACGCTGTTGTAGGGGGGGATGCACGGTGGCTGCCTCGGCGGCTATTGGCCGGGGACGAGCGAAAAATGGCGGCTGCGCGCGGCATAAGGCAAGCCGCTGGCCGGTTGAACGGATCCAGCTAATTGCAGGCATCAAAACTGTCCTCGGCGAATACGGTACGTGCAAGCGGCAGCCGGGTAGGCCGCCGTTGTCCGGCTGGCGAGTGGCGGGGTAAGCCGCTCGCCAGCATGGTCGAGAACCGCTGTTACTTGACGCCGACGCCGTAGAACGAGTTCAGCGCGAACGGGCTGATTTTGAAGTCCACGACTTTCTTGCTCATCGGCTGGTAGACCGTGGAGTGGGCGATCGGGGTGATCGGTACTTCACGCTTGAGGATTACCTGAGCCTGCTTGTACAGCTCGGTGCGCTCGGCAGTGTCGGTCACGCGCTTGGCGGCCTTGACCAGCTTGTCGTAGTCGGCATCGCACCACTTGGAGAAGTTGTTGCCGTCGACTGCGTCGCAGCCGTACAAGGTGCCCAGCCAGTTGTCCGGGTCACCGTTGTCGCCGCTCCAGCCGATCAGCATGGCGTCGTGTTCGCCGGCCTTGGCGCGCTTGAGGTATTCGCCCCATTCGTAGCTGACGATCTTGGCCTTGATACCGACCTTGGCCCAGTCGCTTTGCAGCATTTCGGCCATCAGCTTGGCGTTGGGGTTGTACGGACGCTGCACGGGCATGGCCCACAGGGTGATTTCAGTGCCTTCCTTGACGCCGGCGGCCTTGAGCAGCTCCTTGGCCTTTTCCGGGTCGTAGGCCGGGTCTTTGATGCTGTCGTCATAGGACCACTGGGTCGGCGGCATACCGTTGACCGCCAGTTGGCCAGCGCTCTGGTAGACCGCGTCGATGATCCCTTGTTTGTTCACCGCCATGTCCAGCGCCTGGCGCACTTCGAGTTTATCGAACGGCGGGTGGGTGACGTTGTAGGCGATATAGCCGACGTTGAAACCGGCCTGCTCAGGCATGTCCAGGTTCGGGTCTTTTTTCAGCGCGTCCAAGTCCGCCGGGCGCGGGAACAGGGTGACCTGGCATTCGCCGGCCTTGAGCTTCTGCATACGCACCGAGGAATCGGTGTTGATGGCGAAGATCAGGTTGTCGATTTTCACCTCATCTGGTTGCCAGTATTCCTTGTTGCCCTTGAAGCGGATCACCGCGTCCTTCTGGTAGCGGCTGAACACGAAAGGGCCGGTGCCGATAGGCTTCTGGTTGATGTCAGCGGCTTTGCCGGCCTTGAGCAGGCTTTCGGCGTATTCGGCGGACTGGATTGAGGCGAAGCTCATCGCCAGGTTCTGGATAAAGGCGGCGTCCACTTCGTTGAGGCTGAACTTGACGGTCATATCGTCGAGCTTTTCGATCTTGGCGATATTCGCGTCCATGCCCATGTCGGTGAAGTAGGGGAATTCCGACGGGTAGGCTTTGCGGAAAGGGTGATCCTTGTCGAGCATGCGCTGGAAGGTGAACAGCACGTCATCGGCGTTAAAGGTGCGGCTCGGCTTGAAGTATTCGGTGGTATGGAACTTCACGTTCGGGCGCAGATGGAAGGTGTAGCTCAGACCGTCTTCACTGATGTCCCACTTCTCGGCCAGGCCGGGGATCACTGCGGTGCCGCCACGCTCGAACTGGCTCAGGCGGTTGAACACGGTTTCCGCTGCAGCATCGAAGTCGGTGCCGGTGGTGTACAGGCCAGGGTCGAACCCGGCGGGGCTGCCTTCGGAGCAAAACACCAGATTGCCGGCGGCGCTGGCAAGCGGGGTGCTGGCGATCAGCCCAGCGGCGAGTAAAGCCTGAATGACGGCGTTCTTACGCATAGTGACCTCATGGTTATTGTGGTTGTGATCCTGAGGGGCCTCTTATGGAGACCTTGGGAGAAGCTATGCAGGGCGTATGCCGTAGGCAAGTGGCATGTCGCAGAGAGAACAGGAATGACGATGCAGCAGTATGTTGGTGTCGCATTTCTATAAAAGTGCGAGAAAAATATGGCAAAGCGCCGCTATCGTCGGATAACGGCGCTGCTTCTGTTTGTAGCAGTTTTTACGGCATCTGCACTTCGATCACCCCGTCAGCGTTAATGCTGACCTGGCTGGTGCCGGCTTCGATATCCGGCGTGGCTGACGCATCCATCATTGCCGCGCCTTTCATCGCTTCCATGCGCATGATCGGCGGCTGGAAGCCACCGCTGTTCAAGCTCAGGCTAACCAGCTTGTAACCGCTGCCGCCGAGAGCTTCGGTGGCCAGTTGCGCGCGGGCTTTGAAGGCTGCGACGGCGTCCTTGAGCAGGGCGTCTTCGTGAGTTTTGCGGGTGTCTGAGGCGATGCTGAAGTTCATTCCACCCATTTTCAGGGTCTGCAGCATTTCCCCGGTGAGCTTGGACAGGGCGCTAAAGTCAGCGCTTTCCAGGCGCAACTCGGCGCGTTCACGCCAGGCGGTGATTTTCTGGCCCTTGTCGTCGTAAACCGGGTAGCTGTTACGGCTGCCGGAGGCGACGCTGACGCCTTTGACCTTGCGCGCCTGAGCGATGCTGGCGTTGAGGGTCTTGCTGATTTGTGCGGCGAGAGCGGCTGGGTCGCTGTCCTGGGCTTCGCTGTAGAGGGTGACGTGCATCAGGTCGTGAGCGATTTCCTGATTGACCTCGGCGCGCAGCGCGACCTGGTTGTAGCGTGCTTCTTCGGCCATGGCCGTGGCGCTCAACAGGGTGGTGGCGCTCAGCAGTAGGGCAGTGGCGAGGCGGGACAATGGCAGCATGACGATTCCTTTATGTGATGAGCGCATAGGTTATGCGCGGCTTTCCAGAGGGTAGACGTAGCTATCAGACTGAACGGGTTAAATCCGGTTCCAGAATTTTTCCTGGTTTGTGTGTAGCGCTCCTGCGGCTGCGGCGTGTTGCCGCAGTTGGGTGCACAGAGGCTTGGTTATACTCCTGCGGCTCGCTAAATGAGCATTTTGGAGATTCTATGCTCGCACCTGTGCAGCTACTGTCGGCGAGCCGGCAAAACCTCTGGCGTCTGACCCTGATCCGCATTCTGGTGCTGGCGGCGCAGGCGGGGTCCGTGGGCCTGGCGTACAAGTCCGGTGCGTTGCCGCTGCCCTGGCTGGAACTGAGCGTCACCCTCGGTATTTCCCTGGTGCTGTGTCTGCTCACCGCGCTGCGTCTGCGCGGGCCGTGGCCAGTGACCGAGCAGGAATACGCGGTGCAACTGGGCTGCGACCTGATCATCCACAGCCTGCTGCTGTATTACTCGGGAGGCTCGACCAATCCCTTTGTTTCCTATTACTTGGTGCCGCTGACCATCGCCGCGGCGACCTTGCCCTGGCTCTACACCATCACCCTGTCCGGCCTGGCACTGGGCGGCTACACCTTTCTACTGGTCTGGTCGCACCCGCTGGCATTGCCGGCGGGGCCACGGGAAAGCCTGCTGATCTACGGCATGTGGCTGAGCTTTGCCCTGGCCGCTGGCTTGATCACCTTCTTCGTGGCGAAGATGGCCGAAGAGCTGCGTCATCAGGAAGAACTACGCGCCGAACGCCGTGAAGAAGGCTTGCGTGACCAGCAGCTGCTGGCCGTGGCGACCCAGGCGGCTGGTGCCGCGCATGAGCTGGGTACGCCGCTGGCGACCATGAGCGTGTTGATCAAGGAGCTGCGCCGCGAGCATCAGGAGCCGACACTGCAAGAGGATCTGGCGGTGCTGCAGGAGCAGGTCAAGCTGTGTAAGGAAACCCTGCAGCATCTGGTGCGCGCCGCCGAGGCGGATCGGCGTCAGGCGGTGATCGAGTTGTCCTCGGTGGAATGGCTGGAAACCACCCTCAATCGCTGGCACCTGATGCGCCCCGAAGCCAGTTATCGCTACCAATGCCTGGGTCGCGGTGCGTCTCCACGGATGATGCCGCCGGCCGATCTGACCCAGGCCTTGCTCAACTTGCTGAACAACGCCGCCGACGCCTGCCCGGACAAACTGGATATTCGCCTGGACTGGGATCACCAGTGGCTGCGCCTGAGCATCCGCGACTTCGGCGCCGGCGTACCTCTGGCGATTGCCGAGCAGCTGGGGCGGCCGTTTTTTACCACCAAAGGCAAGGGCTTCGGTCTGGGTTTGTTCCTCAGCCAGGCCAGCGTCACCCGTGCCGGCGGCACGGTTAAACTGTATAACCACGAAGAAGGCGGTACGCTCACCGAGCTGAAATTGCCGCGCGCCTATGGTCGAGCTTAAGGAAATACCCGAATGAGCGATGAAGTGCTGTTCGAAGGCGAAGAACAACCGCACCTGCTGCTGGTCGATGATGATCCAACCTTCACCCGCGTCATGGCGCGTGCCATGAGCCGGCGCGGCCTGCGGGTTTCCACCGCCGGCTCGGCCGAAGAAGGCCTGGCCCTGGCCGAACAGGATCTGCCGGATTACGCCGTGGTCGATCTGAAAATGGAAGGTGATTCCGGCCTGGTGCTGCTGCCCAAGCTGCTGGAGCTGGACGCCGAAATGCGCGTGGTGATCCTCACCGGTTATTCGAGCATTGCCACCGCGGTGGAGGCGATCAAGCGTGGTGCCTGCAACTACCTGTGCAAGCCGGCCGATGCCGATGATGTGCTGGCGGCGCTGCTAACCCAACATGCCGACCTGGATACCCTGGTGCCGGAAAACCCGATGTCGGTGGATCGCCTGCAGTGGGAGCATATCCAGCGCGTGCTCAGCGAACATGAGGGCAATATCTCCGCCACCGCCCGTGCCCTGGGTATGCACCGGCGCACCCTGCAGCGCAAGTTGCAGAAGCGTCCGGTACGCCGCTGACGATTATTTTTATGGCCTGCCATCTATAGGCAGCCATCCTGCACGCCGCCGCTGTGCAACGTTAAAAATCGCGCTCGGCGTTTTTATCAGCATGAAAGGCTGCTGAAAGCTTTCCGCCTTGCAGCCTTGCTATCATTAGCCCCCTATCTATATGGTCAGGGGCCGTCATGCTCGCCGTCGTTCAGCAAACTATCAGCGTTACCGCCCCGGTGTTCTCCATGCTGTTTCTCGGCGTGGCGCTCAAGCGCCTGGGGCTGATTGATGCGGCTTTTATCAACACCGCATCGGCGTTGGTGTTTCGTGGCACGCTGCCCACCCTGTTGTTTCTCGGTATTGTCCAGGCGGATCTGCGCACCGCCTTGCAGCCGGCCTTGCTGCTGTATTTCGTGCTGGCGACTCTGGGCTGCTTTCTGCTGGCCTGGGGCTGGGCGATCCTGCGTTGCCCGGAGGCGGATCGCGGCATCTACACCCAGGGTGCGTTTCGCGGCAACAACGGCATTATCGGCCTGGCACTGGCCACCAGCATGTACGGTGATTACGGCCTGTCGGTCGGCGCGGTGCTCGGTGGTGTGGTTATCCTCAGTTACAACACCTTGTCGGCGATTGTTCTGGCGATCTACAGCCCGCAGGCCAAGACCGATGTCTGGAGTCTGACTAAGAGTATTGCCACTAATCCCTTGATCGTCGGTGTGTTGCTGGCGATTCCGTTTGCCGCTTGGCAAATCCCACTGCCGGCTTGGCTGCTGACCTCCGGCGGCTACTTTGCGCAGATGAGCTTGCCGCTGGCGTTGATTTGCATTGGCGGCACCCTAACCCTGGAATCGCTGCGCGAGAGCAGTGGCATGGCTATCAGTTCAAGCCTGATGAAGGTGCTCTGGCTGCCGCTATTGGCGACACTGGGCGCCTGGTTGTGGGGTTTTCGCGATGCTGATCTGGCGATTCTCTTTCTGTACTTTGCCAGCCCTACGGCGGCGGCCAGCTTTGTCATGGCCAAGGCGGTGGGAGGCAATCATCAGTTGGCGGCGGCGATCATCGTGCTAACCACCCTGGCCACGGTGGTGACCACCAACCTGGGGCTATTCGTGCTGCAGTGGGCAGGTTGGATTTAGTAATTCTGTGGGCATAAAAAAGCCGGGCATTGCCCGGCTTTTGTTTTGCTGCGTTCAGGCTTGCTGGAAGTCGTCGATCACGTCCTGCGCTGCACGAAAGGCATCAATGGCCGCCGGCACACCGGCATACACCGCGCAATGCAGCAATGTCTCGCGAATCTCCTCCACCGTGCAGCCGTTGTTTAGCGCGCCGCGCACATGGCCCTTGAGCTCCTGCGGGCATTTCAGTGCGGTGAGCGCCGACAGGGTGATCAGGCTGCGGGTTTTGCGATCCAAGCCTTCGCGGGTCCATACGCCGCCCCAGGCGTGCTCGTTAACGAAATCCTGCAGCGGCTGGGTAAAGTCAGTGGCGTTGCCCAGTGTGCGGTCGGCAAAGGCGTCGCCCATCACTTCGCGGCGGACTTTCAGACCCTGTTCGTAGTTATCACTCATCGCGCTCTCCTTAGGCTTTCTGCTTATGCCAGGCCCTACCGGCAATAATCACCAGGGTCACGGCGGTCAGTGGCAGGGCGTAGCCGAGCATGGCCTCGCCAAAGACTTCGGCGAACGGCCGGCCAGTTGACGACAGCACAAGGTAGACCGTATAGGCCAGGTAGTAGGCGAGGAACAGCAGGCCTTCCCAGCGATTGATGCGGTAGCCGGCGAAGAAGATTGGCAGGCAGGCCACGGCCACGGCGATCATCACCGGGAAGTCGAAGGCCAGGGCGTTGGCCGCAACACTGATCGGGTTGGGCGAGACCATTGAGGCCAGGCCCAGTACGCAGAGCAAGTTGAAGATGTTGCTGCCGACGATATTGCCCACTGCGATATCACGCTCGCCCTTGAAGGCAGCGATGATCGACGTGGCCAATTCCGGCAGCGAGGTGCCGATGGCGATCACGGTCAGGCCGATTACCAGCTCCGACAGTCCGAGCGCGCGGGCCAGGCTGACCGCGCCTTCAACCAAGAAGTTGGAGCCGACAACCAATAGCACTAGGCCGGCAATCAGAAATCCCAGATTGAGCGCCCAGGCGTAGGGTTTTGCAGGTTCATCGAGGCCGAACTCTTTGACGAATTCGTCATCCTCGGCGGCGGCTTTATCTTTGCGGCTGCTGATGATCAAAAAGGCGGTGTAGCTGATTACACCGGCAAACAGCAGTGCGCCTTCAAGGCGGCTAAGGGCGCCGTCCCAGGCCAGGGCGTAAACCACCAGGCTGGCGCCAATCATGATTGGCACATCGAGGCGAATCAGTTGGCGCGAGACGATCAGTGGTGCGACCAGGGCAGTTGCGCCCAGCACCAGCAGGACGTTGGCAATATTGCTGCCGACTACGTTGCCGATGGCCAGGTCGCCGCTGCCGTTCAATGCAGCCTGGACGCTGACGGCGGTTTCCGGCGCGCTGGTGCCAAAGGCCACTACGGTCAGGCCGATGATCAGCGGCGGAATGCCGAATTGGGCTGCCAGTTTGGCCGCGCCGCGTACCAGCACTTCAGCGCCGGCCACCAGCAGCACCAGGCCGGCGATCAGATAAACGAAGGTCATCAGGGTCATTGCAAGGAGCTCCATAAAAGTGGCGCTAGTTTAATCATCGGCTTGCGCGGCGCCAGGGGCTGAGCAGGGCTGTCTACGGCTTCTTTGTAAACAGCTGTGTTCAGTCGGCCAGTTGTTCCACGCGCACCGGCACTACACCGTCGCGCAGCATATCCAGCTGTTCGGCTGCTTTTTGCGAAAGGTCGATGATGCGCTTCTTGGCGTAGGGACCGCGGTCGTTGATGCGCACCACCACACTCTTGTCGTTACGCAGGTTGGTCACCTGTACCCGGCTGCCAAACGGCAGGCTGCGGTGCGCGGCGGTCAGGGCGTTCTGGTCGAAGCGTTCACCGCTGGCGGTCTTGTTGCCGTGGTGGCGCGCGCCGTAATAGGACGCCTGACCTTCGGCGTGGTAACCATGCGGATCGACCTGGCCCTGGCTGGCGCAGGCGCTGAGCAGCAAGCTGGTGATGGCAATCAATAACAGGCGCATGGTGGTTCCTGGCAGTTGGCAGCGGACAAAACAACGCCGGGCTGCCCCGGCGTTGTGTATTACCACAAGGCTCAAGCTTCGAGCTTTTTCTTCAGCAGTTCGTTCACCTGGCCTGGGTTGGCCTTGCCTTTCGAGGCCTTCATCGCCTGGCCAACGAAGAAACCGAACATTTTGCCGCGCTTGGCTTCATCGCTGGCGCGGTACTGTTCGACTTGCTCGGCGTTGGCGGCCAGTACCTCATCCAGCATGCTTTCAATGGCGCCGGAGTCTGTTACCTGCTTGAGGCCTTTTTTCTCGATCACCTCATCAGCAGTCGCGCCTTCGCCGGCAGCCAGGGCTTCAAAGACCATCTTGGCGATCTTGCCGCTGATGGTGTTGTCCTTGATGCGCTGGATCATGCCGCCTAACTGCTCGGCGGATACTGGCGATTGTTCGATCTCCAGGTTGTCCTTGTTGAGCAGGCTGGACAGCTCGCCCATCACCCAGTTGGCGGCCAGCTTGGCGTCGCCACACACGGCATTCACGGCTTCGAAGTAGTTGGCCAACTCGCGGCTGGCGGCCAGTACGTCGGCGTCGTAGGTGCTCAGGCCGAGCTCGGCCTCGAAGCGCGCGCGTTTCTCGACTGGCAGCTCCGGCAGGCTGGCGCGAATTTCGTCGAGGAAGCTTTGCTCAATCACCACCGGAAGCAGGTCAGGGCAGGGGAAGTAACGGTAGTCGTTGGCTTCTTCCTTGCTGCGCATGGAGCGCGTTTGGTCTTTGTTCGGGTCGTACAGGCGGGTTTCCTGCACCACTTTGCCGCCGTCTTCGATCAGCTCGATCTGCCGCTGCACTTCATGGTTGATGGCTTTTTCGATAAAGCGGAACGAGTTGACGTTCTTGATCTCGGCGCGGGTGCCGAACTCGGCCTGGCCTTTCGGGCGTACCGAGACGTTGCAGTCGCAACGCAGCGAGCCTTCGGCCATGTTGCCGTCGCAGATGCCCAGGTAGCGCACCAGTGCGTGGATGGCTTTGACATAGGCTACGGCTTCTTTCGCCGAACGGATATCCGGCTCGGAAACGATCTCTAGCAGCGGCGTGCCGGCACGATTGAGGTCGATGCCGCTCATGCCCTGGAAGTCTTCGTGCAGGCTTTTACCTGCGTCCTCTTCCAGGTGCGCACGGGTAATGCCGATGCGCTTCTGGCTGCCGTCTTCCAGGGTGATATCAAGGAAGCCCTTGCCAACGATGGGGTGATCCATCTGGCTGGTCTGATAGCCCTTGGGCAGGTCCGGGTAGAAGTAGTTTTTACGGGCGAAGATGTTCGTGCCGGCAATTTCAGCATCGATTGCCAGGCCGAACTTGCAGGCCATGCGCACCGCTTCGGCATTCAGCACCGGCAGGGTGCCAGGCATGCCCAGGTCAACCAGGCTGGCCTGGGTGTTGGGCTCGGCACCAAAAGTGATGGCGCTAGCGGAGAAAATCTTCGATTGGGTGCTGAGCTGGGCGTGAATTTCCAGCCCGATTACGGTTTCCCATTGCATGTCTGTGCTCCTTAGAATCCGCTCAGGACTGGTTGATGCCAGTCAGTGACTTGCTGGCGTTGAGTCGGGCGTGAATTTCCAGGCAGACCACGGTCCACGGTTTCCCATTGCATGCGTGTCGTCCTCAGAATCCAGCCGGAGCTTGTGTGTGCCAGTCAGTAACCTGTTGGTACTGGTGGGCGACGTTGAGCAAGCGGCCTTCCTGGAAGTAAGGGGCGAGCAGTTGCACACCGACCGGCAAGCCGTCGACGAAGCCAGCAGGCATCGACAGTCCGGGGATGCCGGCGAGGTTGGCGGTGATGGTGTAGATGTCTTCCAGGTAGGCGGCGACCGGATCGTTGTTCTTCTCGCCAAGCTTCCAGGCCAGGTTTGGCGTGGTTGGGCCGAGAATCACGTCGACGTCGTTGAAGGCAGCGACAAAATCATTCTTGATCAGGCGGCGGATCTTCTGCGCTTTCAGGTAATACGCGTCGTAGTAGCCGGCGGACAGCGCGTAGGTGCCGACCATGATGCGGCGCTTCACTTCTGCGCCGAAGCCTTCACCGCGCGAGCGCTTGTACAGGTCTTCCAGATTCACCGGGTTTTCGCAGCGATAGCCAAAGCGCACGCCATCGAAGCGCGACAGGTTGCTGCTGGCTTCCGCCGGGGCGATCACGTAATAGGCTGGAATCGCGTGCTGCATGTTTGGCAGGCTGATTTCTTTAACCGTGGCGCCGAGCTTTTTCAGCTCTTCGACCACCGACATCACCTTCTCGCCGATACGGGCATCGAGGCCAGCGCCGAAGTATTCCTTCGGCAGGCCGATGCGCAGGCCTGCGAGCGGCTGAGTCAGTGCGGCCAGGTAGTCATCAACCGGCTGATCAACGCTGGTGCTGTCCTTGGCATCGAAACCGGCCATGGCTTGCAGCAGCAATGCGCAATCTTCAGCGGTGCGGGCCAGCGGGCCGCCTTGGTCGAGGCTGGAGGCGTAAGCGATCATGCCCCAGCGCGAAACGCGACCGTAGGTCGGCTTGATCCCGGTGAGGTTGGTCAGCGCGGCGGGTTGGCGGATCGAGCCGCCGGTGTCGGTGCCGGTGGCCGCGGGCAGCAGGCGGGCAGCCACCGCTGCCGCCGAACCGCCGCTGGAGCCGCCGGGTACGCGGGTGACGTCCCACGGGTTTTTCACCGCGCCGTAGTGGCTGGATTCGTTGGCAGAGCCCATGGCGAATTCGTCCATGTTCAGCTTGCCCAGGGTCACGCTGCCGGCGGCGGCGAGTTTTTCGACCACGGTGGCGTTATACGGAGCCTTGAAACCGGTGAGGATCTTCGAGCCGCAGCTGGTGAGCACGTCTTGGGTGCAGAACAGGTCTTTATGACCAATCGGTGCGCCGAGTAAGGCGCCGTTCTCACCGTTGGCGCGGCGTGCGTCAGCGGCTTGCGCCTGCTCAAGCGCCAGTTCTTCGGTGACGGTGATAAAGCTGTTGAGCTGCGGGTCGAGTTGGGCAATGCGCGCCAACAGGTTGCGCGTCAGTTCCTCAGCGGAAAACTGTTTGTCGGCGAGTCCGCGGGCGATCTCGGCCAGGGTAAATTGATGCATGGCTAGGCTTTTCCCTTACTCGATGACTTTCGGAACCAGATACAGGCCGTTTTCCACGGCCGGTGCGATGGCCTGGTAGGCCTCGCGCTGGTTGCGTTCGGTGACCTGGTCGGCGCGCAGGCGCTGGGTGGCTTCCAGTGGGTGTGCCAGCGGCTCGATTCCGTCGGTATTAACCCCCTGCATCTGGTCAACCAGGCCGAGAATATTGTTCAGTGTCTCAGTGGTACCCGGGATATCGGCTTCATTCAGGCCCAGTCGAGCCAGATGAGCGATTTTCTCCACGTCGGAGCGTTCAAGCGCCATCAGGTTTCTCCCTATATAAAGCAGCGCATTTGCTGGCCGCTTTTGGAAATGTGAACGAGTCGCCATGCACGGGTGCGCAGGGAACAGATAGTGACAGGTGGTGGTCAAAGGCCGCGATGATGGGCCTTAAAGCCCTGAAAAACCGGCAATCTAACATATTGGTGCCTTGCTCAAAATCCCTGCCGTTGTTAGAGTTTGCCGCACTTTTTTACCCACGCGTTGCCTAGGGTCCTTATCCCATGTTCAAAAAACTGCGTGGCATGTTTTCCAGCGATCTGTCGATTGACCTGGGCACTGCCAATACCCTGATTTATGTTCGCGAGCGCGGCATCGTCCTGAACGAACCGTCGGTCGTCGCTATCCGTACCCACGGTAACCAGAAGAGCGTGGTGGCGGTCGGAACCGAAGCCAAACGCATGCTCGGCCGTACCCCGGGCAACATTGCTGCCATCCGTCCGATGAAAGACGGCGTGATCGCCGACTTCAGCGTCTGCGAAAAGATGCTGCAGTACTTCATCAACAAGGTTCACGAAAACAGCTTTCTGCAGCCGTCGCCTCGTGTGCTGATCTGCGTGCCGTGCAAATCCACCCAGGTGGAGCGTCGCGCTATCCGTGAATCGGCCCTCGGTGCCGGTGCTCGTGAAGTGTTCCTGATTGAAGAGCCAATGGCGGCTGCCATCGGTGCCGGCCTGCCGGTTGAAGAGGCCCGTGGTTCGATGGTTGTCGATATCGGTGGTGGTACCACTGAAATCGCGCTGATCTCCCTTAATGGTGTGGTCTACGCCGAATCCGTCCGCGTCGGCGGCGACCGTTTCGACGAAGCGATCATCACCTATGTGCGCCGCAACTACGGTTCGCTGATCGGTGAATCCACCGCTGAGCGCATCAAGCAGGAAATCGGCACCGCTTATGCCGGTGGCGAACTGCGTGAAGTCGACGTACGTGGCCGTAACTTGGCCGAAGGCGTACCGCGTAGCTTTACCCTGAACTCCAACGAAGTGCTCGAAGCGCTGCAGGAATCCCTGGCGACTATCGTCCAGGCGGTGAAAAGCGCGCTGGAGCAATCGCCGCCAGAACTGGCATCCGACATTGCCGAGCGTGGCCTGGTGCTCACCGGTGGTGGTGCGCTGCTGCGTGACCTGGACAAACTGCTGTCGCAGGAAACCGGTCTGCCGGTTATCGTCGCCGAAGACCCGCTGACCTGCGTTGCACGCGGCGGCGGCAAGGCTCTGGAAATGATGGATCGCCACACCATGGACCTGCTGTCCTCGGAATAAGCGCTACCGCTCCAAGTCTTGAGCTGCAAGTCGGGTTATACCTGCTTGCAGCTTTTGTTTTGCTGCCTGACGCTGTGAGGAGCTGCCGATCAAACCGCTATTTGCTAAAGGTCCTTCGCTGGGTGTGCGCCTGCTGGTGTTCACCGTGCTGTCGGCTGCGCTGATGGTGGTCGATGCGCGCTTTACTTTGTTGCAGCCGGTGCGTGCGCAGCTGGGTCTGATTGTCGAGCCGGTCTACTGGCTCGGTCGTCTGCCGGTACGCTTGTGGGAGAGTGCGACTCAGGAACTGAGTACGCGCAATGAGCTGACCGCCGAGAATGAAAAGCTCAAGGCTGAACAGCTGATGATGCAGCGTCGCCTGCAGAAGCTTGCCGCGCTCACCGAGCAGAACGTGCGTCTGCGCGAGCTGCTCAACTCGGCTGCGCTGGTCGACGACGAAGTGCTGGCCACCGAGCTGATCGGTATCGACCCCAATCCCTTTACCCATCGCATCCTGATCGACAAAGGCGAGAAGGATGGCGTGGTCTTGGGGCAGCCGGTGCTCGATGCACGTGGCCTGATGGGCCAGGTGGTCGAGGTGATGCCCTACACCTCACGCGTGCTGCTGCTAACGGACACCACCCACAGCATTCCCGTGCAGGTTAATCGCAACGGTCTGCGTGCCATCGCCAGCGGCACCGGTAACCCAGAGCGTCTGGAGTTACGGCATGTCGCCGATACGGCGGATATCAAGGAAGGCGATCTGCTGGTCAGCTCTGGCCTTGGTCAGCGTTTCCCAGCGGGATATCCAGTGGCCATGGTTTCCGAAGTGATCCACGATTCTGGCCAGCCCTTTGCGATTGTCCGTGCGGTGCCTACCGCTATGCTAAACCGCAGCCGCTATATGCTACTGGTGTTTACCGACCCACGTACGCCGGAGCAGCGCGCCACCGAGTCGGCGCAGGCGCAGGAAGCCCTGGATCGTGAAATTCTGCAGCAGGCGCAACCCGCGCAACCCACGGCCAATGAGGCAGTGGCGCCCGCCAACCCGCCGGAGGCCGCGCAATAATGGCCGCACGATCAAGCAATATCTGGTTTGTCTGGCTGACGTTTGCCCTGGCGCTGCTGCTCAGCGTGTCGAGCATGCCCAAGTTCATGGAACTGGGGCGGCCGTTGTGGCTGGCGCTGTTTCTGACCTACTGGGTGTTGGCGTTGCCGCATCGCGTGGGCATGACCACAGCCTGGGTTATCGGGTTATTGGCGGATGTGCTCAATGGCAGCTTGCTTGGCCAGAATGCGCTGATTCTGACGCTGATTACCTTCCTGGTGCTGACCCTGCATCAGCGTCTGCGCATGTTCCCTATGTGGCAGCAAAGTACCGTTCTGCTGGTGGTGTTCGGCTTGGCGCAGCTGGTGCAGTTGTGGCTGAACGCGCTGACCGGCAGTCGCCCGCCAACCTTGACCTTTGTCTTGCCGGCGCTGGTCAGTGCCTTGCTCTGGCCCTGGGTCTGCACCCTGTTGCGCGGGCTGCATCAGCGTCTCGGCGTCAATTAAGCAAAGCCGCTCGGCCTTGCGTTTATCCGACAGGGAGAAGTCAGCATGGCCACCCTCTATCTCGCCTCCGGATCGCCGCGTCGGCGTGAACTGCTGACGCAAATTGCTGTGCCCTTCCTCACGCAAATCGCCCCGATTGATGAAAATGCATTGCCAGGTGAATCTCCGATCGCCTATGTAGAGCGTCTGGCTCGCGCCAAAGCGCAGGCTGGGCTGGCGGCATTGGCCGAGACAGCTGATGTCGTGGTGCTTGGCGCCGATACCGCCGTGGTGCTTGATGGGCGGATTCTTGGCAAGCCAGTGGATCGTGACGATGCGTTGGCGACTTTGAATGCTCTGTCCGGACGAAGCCATCAGGTGCTGACGGCCGTGGCGCTGGTCAGCCGCGAACGGTTGGAATCACGGGTGGTCACAAGTCAGGTAACCTTCCGCCCATTGAGTCAGGCCGAAATCGAGGCCTACTGGGCCAGTGGCGAGCCGCAGGACAAGGCTGGGTGTTACGGTATTCAGGGCCTGGCGGCAGTGTTTGTCAGTCAGTTGCACGGCAGTTATTCGGCGGTGGTGGGGTTGCCGCTGTGTGAGACTGCTGCGTTGCTCGCAGAATTTGCTATTCCGTGCTGGCAGTTGCTGCCAGATCACAGTCAAGAGGTTGCGGGTCGCGGGTGAGTGACCGCCTTTAATCGGCGCAGTCCCTGGGCTTTCAGCTTTATCTCAGAAGAGATGAGCGCATGAGTGAAGAGATCCTGATAAACATCACGCCGATGGAATCGCGCGTGGCGGTGGTGGAAAACGGCGTACTGCAGGAAGTGCACGTCGAGCGCACGCAGAAGCGTGGCATCGTCGGCAACATCTACAAAGGCAAAGTGGTGCGCGTGCTGCCCGGTATGCAGGCGGCCTTTATCGATATCGGTCTGGAACGTGCGGCGTTTATTCATGCCGCGGAAATCTCCAGTCGCGAAGGCCCTGCGGTGGAAAGCATCAGCGCCCTGGTGCACGAAGGCCAGAGCTTGGTGGTGCAAGTCACCAAGGACCCGATTGGTAGCAAGGGCGCGCGTTTGACCACCCAGCTGTCGATTCCTTCGCGTTACCTGGTGTACATGCCGCGTACGGCCCATGTTGGCATTTCGCTGAAAATTGAGGACGAAGCCGAGCGTGATCGCCTCAAGCAGGTGGTCGCCGATTGTGTGGCTGCTGAAGGCATCGAAGAGACCGGCGGATTTATCCTGCGCACTGCGGCTGACGGCGCTGGTGCCGATGAAATCCTCGCCGACATCCGTTACCTGCGCCGCCTGTGGGAGCAGATCGCCACGCAGATGAAAGTCGGTCCAACGCCATTGGTGATCTATGAGGATTTGTCCCTGGCGCTGCGCACCCTGCGTGATTTGGTCAACCCGAAAATTGAGAAGATCCGCGTCGATTCGCGGGAGACCTTCGGCAAGATTACCCAGTTTGTCGATGAGCTGATGCCGGAAATCGCCGACCGTCTGGAGCACTATCCTGGCGAGCGGCCGATCTTCGATCTGTATGGCGTCGAGGATGAAATTCAGAAGGCGTTGGAGCGCAAGGTGCCGCTCAAGTCTGGTGGCTACCTGATCATCGATCCGGCCGAGGCCATGAGCACCATCGACGTGAATACCGGAGCGTTCGTCGGCCATCGCACGCTGGAAGAAACCATCTTCAAGACCAATCTGGAAGCCGCCACGGCGATTGCTCGCCAGCTGCGCCTGCGTAATCTCGGCGGGATCATCATCATCGATTTCATCGACATGGAAGATGAAGAGCACCAGCGCCAGGTATTACGTACCTTGGAGAAGCAACTGGAGCGCGACCACGCCAAGACCAACATCATTGGTATCACCGAGCTGGGCCTGGTACAGATGACCCGCAAACGCACCCGCGAAAGCCTTGAGCAGGTGCTGTGCGAGCCGTGCAGTTGCTGCCAGGGGCGCGGCAAGTTGAAAACGGCGGAAACCACCTGCTACGAAATCTTCCGGGAAATTCTTCGTGAGGCGCGTGCCTATCAGCCTGAAGGTTATCGCGTGCTGGCCAATCAGAAAGTGGTCGACCGCCTGCTCGATGAAGAGTCGGGCAATGTCGCTGATCTTGAAGCCTTTATCGGCCGCACCATCAAATTTCAGGTCGAGACCATGTATTCCCAGGAGCAATACGATGTGGTGCTGCTCTGATATGCGCGTTTACCGCTCGGGCATGAACTGAATGCAGGCGTTGGCACGCTGGACTGCTCTGCTGCTGCGCACCGCGCTGGGGCTGTGCGCCTTGGCGTTAGTCTTGGCCGCGTTCTACGTCAGCCTTGGCCGCGAGCTGGTGCCGCTGGTCGCTGAATACCGCCTGGAAGCCGAAGACAAAGCCCGTGCAGCGTTGGCCATGCCAGTGCAGATTGGTTCGCTGGAAGGGCTCTGGCAAGGCTTCTCCCCGGTGCTGACTGCGCATGATGTGGCGGTCGGTGAGGGGGCTGGTGCCTTGCAGCTGGATCAGGTGCGCGTGGTGCCGGATGTACTGGCCAGCCTGTTGGCGCGTCAGCTGCGCATTGCTCGGCTTGAGCTGGATGGCGTGCAGCTGGTGGTGCAGCAGAGCGAGGACGGTCGTTGGTCGCTCAAGGGCTTGCCGCAACGCAGTGATCGGGCGCCGCTCGACCTGACTCAGGTGCTGACGCAGTCGCAGATGGTCAAGCGCCTGTCGCTGTTTAACAGCCAGGTAACGGTGCAGGCCTTCGATCACCCCGCGCGAACCTTGACCTATGTAAACCTCACGCTGCGCAACGGCAGCGCTCGACAGCGTCTGGATGGCCGTTTGCTGTTGCCCGATGGCCAGCCGCTGGCCCTGCAGTTGCGTACGCGGATCAATGCCAAACGTTGGCAAGAAGCCGAGGCCGAGTTGTACTTGAGCCTGCCGCAGAGCGATTGGGCTGCCTGGGTGCCAGCGAGCCTATTGGCGCAATGGCGGCTTGAGCAGTTGCAGCTGGGTGGTGAGGTCTGGCTGAGTTGGGCTAAGGGCGGCGTGCAGCGTGCTGTTAGCCGTCTACACGTGCCGCAGCTCAAGGCCGGCTACGCAGAGCGCGAGTCGGCAGAGCTGAGTAATCTGGCGCTGAATGCCTATTTCAGCCGTACCGATCTCGGTTTCAAGCTGGTGCTGGATGACCTGGCCTTCAGCCGTGGCGAGCAGCGCTGGGGCGAAGTGCGCCTGGCGCTGACCCAGCAGGCGGAAAGCACAGAAGTGCAAGAGCAATGGCTGCTGAGTGCTGATCACATCGACTTGGCGCCGCTGCAGCCTCTGGTGGCGGGGCTTGCGCCATTGCCGGAAAAAGCTCTGGCGCTGCTTGAGCAGCTCAAGCCGCATGGCGCGCTGCGCAATATTCAGCTCGACTACCGGCCGCGCCTGACCGATAGCAAGCGTCTGCAGTTCTCGGCCAATCTGGAGCGCATCGGCTTTGCTGCATGGCACGGCTCTCCCGCCGCAGAGAATGTCAGTGGCAGTGTCAGTGGTGATCTAAGCCAGGGTGAGCTGCGGGTTGATAGCGAAGACTTTTCCCTTCACCTCGATACCCTGTTCCCCAAGCCCTGGCACTACCAGAAAGCCAATGCCCTGCTGACCTGGCAGATAGATGAGGAGGCCTTCACCCTGCGCAGTCCGTATCTGCAAGTGGTGGGTGAGGAGGGACCGGCTGCCGGCGACTTTCTGATTCGCCTGCGTTTCGATCCGGAGCTGGAAGACTACATGGACCTGCGCGTCGGCCTGCGTAACGGCGATGCGCGCTTTACCGAGAAATACCTGCCGAGCCGCGCGCCGGGTATGAGTGCCGATCTGGATGCCTGGCTGAAAAGTGCCATCCGGGGTGGTGCAGTAGACGAAGGATATTTCCAGTACCAAGGCTCGTTGAACAAGGGCGCGGATCATGCTGCACGCAGTATCAGCCTGTTCTTCGCCGTGCATGACGCCGAACTGGCTTTTCAGCCCGGTTGGCCGGCGCTGCGCGAGGGTCGTGGACGCGTCTTGATCGAGGGTAGCGGCGTGCGCGTCAACCTGGCGACCGGGCGCATCCTCGATAGCCAGGTGAGCAATGCCCAGGCGTTGATCGCGACTTCATTGCCGGGCCAGCCGCCGCGGCTGTTGCTGACCAGCGAGCTGAGCAGCAATGTCGATGACGCCCTGCATATCTTGCAGCAAGCGCCGATTGGCACTGCAGAGACCTTTGCCGGCTGGTCTGGCGCTGGGTCGCTGACTGGCAAGCTCAAGCTAGACCTGCCGTTGCGTAAGGGCTTGGCTCCGGTTGTGGTCGTGGATTTCGCCACTGAAGGCGCGCAGCTCAGTCTGCCTAATCCGCCGTTGCAGTTCAGCCAGCTGCAGGGCGCCTTTCGCTACAACACCGCCAGCGGCCTCAGTGCCCCGGATATCCGTGCCCAGGTGCTCGGCCATGCAGTGCGTGGCAAGGCGCTGGCCGAAGGTGCCCGCGGCAAGGCGCGCAGCCGCATCGAGGCCAGTGGGCAGATCGCCGTCAAGGAGCTAAGCAGCTGGCTGGGCGTGACCCAGCCGCTGCCCGTTAGTGGCAATCTGCCGTATCGCCTCAATCTGACCCTGGACGGCGCCGACAGTCAGCTGCGCGTGAGTTCTAGCCTTAAAGGCGCGACGGTGGCGCTGCCGGCCCCGTTCGGCAAGACCGCTGCCGAGGAGCGTGCGACGCAGTGGCGCATGACCCTGGGTGGTCGTGAGCAACGCTACTGGCTGGATTACGCTGACTTGCTGAGCCTGACCTTTGCCGCGAGCCCGGGTCAGTTCAACCAAGGCCGTGGCGAGATTCGCCTGGCCGATGGCCCTGCGAGCCTGCCGACCAGTAAGGGCTTTCGTGTGCGCGGGCGCGTGGCGGAACTCGACTGGTCGGCCTGGCAGCAGGTGTTGCAGCCGTATGCCAGCGTGCCAATCGGTGATGCGCAGCGGCTGTTCAAAGATGCGCAGCTGCGCATTGGTCGCTTCACAGGCTTTGGTATCAGCCTGGATACGCTGGAAGTAGCGGTTAAACGCGATGCCGCAACCTGGGCGGTCAGCCTCGACAGCCCGCAGTTGAAAGGCCAGGTCGGCTTGCCGGATGCCCGTGAGCTGCCGATTGCCCTGACGCTGGATTACTTGCGCTTCCCGGCGGCAGAGAAAAAGGCCGCAGGCGAACCGGTAGTCGATGCGCCTGACGCGCTGGCAAGCGTTGACCCGAGCAGCTTCCCTGCGCTGGATGTGCGCATTGCCGAGGTTTATCAGGGCATCGAACCGCTGGGCAGCTGGTCGCTAAAGGCGCGTCCGGTCAGCGCTGGTGTGCATTTCAACGAGCTGGATCTCAACCTCAAAGGCCTGAAGATTGGCGGTCGCGCCACCTGGCTAAACACCGCAAGCGGCATGCGCACGAGCTACAAGGGGCGCATGGGTGGCGCCGATCTGGCTGATGTATTGATCGCCTGGGGCTTTGCGCCCACAGCCAGCAGCCGAGATTTCCATATGGATGTGGATGGCGACTGGCCCGGCTCGCCGGCCTGGTTCGGTTTGAAGCGCTTTAGCGGTACGCTGGATGCTTCCCTGCGCAAGGGCCAGTTCTCCGAGGTGGAAGGCCCGGCTTCGGCGCTGCGGGTATTCGGCTTGCTGAACTTCAACTCGATCGGCCGGCGCCTGCGCCTGGACTTCTCCGACCTGCTCGGCAAAGGCCTGAGCTATGACCGAGTCAAGGGGCTACTAGTGGCCGATAACGGCGTGTTTGTTACCCGCGAGCCGATCACCCTTACTGGGCCATCAAGCAACCTGGAACTCAATGGCACCCTGGATATGGCCAATGACCGGATTGATGCCAAGTTGTTGGTGACCTTGCCGGTGACCAACAACCTGCCTCTGGCCGCACTGATAGTCGGTGCACCGGCCATTGGTGGTGCACTGTTTATCGCCGATAAGCTGCTGGGTGACCGAGTGGCGCGCTTTGCCAGTGTGCAGTACGACGTCAAGGGCTCCTGGCAGAACCCGGATATAAGCTTCGACAAGCCTTTCGAGAAACCCCAGTAAACCCGCACGGCTGATATGCAGCCGTGCAGTCTGCCGGCATGGCTTGTAAGCTGAAGCCTGATACCGATATTGAGATAAGGCAGTCATGACCTTCGCGGTAATTCAAATGGTCAGCCAGGCTGATGTCCTGGCCAATCTGGCGCAGGCTCGGCAGTTGCTTGAGCAGGCCGCCGCGCAAGGTGCGCGGCTGGCGGTGCTGCCGGAAAACTTTGCCGCCATGGGCCGGCGTGACCAGGCCGCGCTAGGGCGTGCCGAAGCGTTGGGCGAGGGGCCGATTCTGCCCTGGTTGCAACAGGCTACCCGCGACTTGGGGCTGTGGGTTGTCGCCGGCACTTTGCCCCTGCCGCCGGATGGCCAGCCCGAAGCCAAGTCTCACGCCTGCTCCTTGCTGGTCGATAATCACGGCGAGCGCGTTGCACGCTATGACAAGCTGCACTTGTTTGACGTGGATGTCAGCGACAGCCACGGCCGTTACCGCGAGTCTGATGATTACGCCTTCGGCAGCCAGGTGGTGGTCGCCGATACCCCGGTGGGGCGCCTAGGCATGACCGTCTGTTATGACCTGCGCTTCCCCGAGCTTTACAGCGCCCTGCGCGCCGCGGGTGCCGAGTTGATCAGTGTGCCGGCAGCCTTTACCGCAGTCACGGGTGCAGCGCATTGGCAGATACTCACCCGCGCGCGGGCCATTGAAACCCAGTGCTATGTGCTGGCCGCCGGGCAAGGCGGTACCCATCCAGGTGGACGCGAGACCTTTGGCCATTCGGCGCTTGTCGACCCTTGGGGGCGCGTGCTCGCGGAACTGCCGCAGGGGCCGGGCGTACTGCTGGCCGAGCGCGATGGGGCAGAGCAAGCGGCGATCCGTCAGCGCATGCCAGTGGTGCGGCATAAACGATTTTTTGCAGCGGCCGAAATGCGGCTGCCAAGTTTGGAGTAGTTATGAACAATATGTTGGTATCCGTTAGCGAGCATTTGCTCGGGCCGGGCGGTTTGACCATTGAGCATCTGCCTGCAGTCTTGGCTGATCTGGCCGGGCCGGGAATCGATGCGGCCGATCTGTATTTCCAAAGCCAGGTCTCGGAAACCTGGGCGCTGGAGGATGGCATCGTCAAGGAAGGCAGCTTCAACCTCGACCAAGGGGTAGGTGTGCGTGCTCAGTCCGGCGAGAAAACCGGGTTTGCCTACAGCAATGCGATCACCGCCGATGCCCTGAGCCAGGCTGCGCGCGCAGCCCGTTCGATTGCCCGCGCTGGGCAGAATGGTCGCGTGCAAGCGTTCAGCAGTCCGCTGGTCAAGCCGCTGTATGCCCAGGACAACCCGCTGGATGTGCTGGGGCGGGCGGAAAAGGTCGAGCTGCTCAAGCGCATCGACGTTGCTACCCGCGCCCTTGATTCACGGATCAAACAAGTTTCGGTCAGCCTGGCCGGGGTTTGGGACCGCATTCTGGTGGCCGCCAACGACGGTAGCCTGGGCGCGGACATCCGGCCTCTGGTGCGTTTCAATGTAAGCGTGATCGTTGAGCAGAATGGTCGCCGCGAGCGCGGCAGCCATGGTGGCGGCGGACGTACCGATTACCGCTACTTCCTCGAACAGACCAGCAATAACGAAGAACGCGCCATGGGCTATGCCCGTGAGGCCCTGCGCCAGGCGCTGGTTAACCTCGAGGCGATTCCGGCACCGGCCGGCACTATGCCGGTGGTGATGGGCGCCGGTTGGTCCGGTGTGCTGCTGCACGAAGCGGTTGGCCATGGTTTGGAAGGCGATTTCAACCGCAAGGGCAGTTCGGCCTACAGCGGCCGTATGGGCGAGCAAGTGGCTTCCAGCCTGTGCACCATTGTCGATGACGGCACTCTGGCCGAGCGTCGCGGCTCCCTGAGCATGGACGATGAAGGCACGCAGACCCAGTGCACCACGCTGATCGAAAACGGCGTACTCAAGGGCTATATGCAGGACAAGCTTAACGCTCGCCTGATGGGCGTGGCGTGCACCGGTAACGGTCGCCGTGAGTCCTATGCGCACTTGCCGATGCCGCGCATGACCAATACCTACATGCTGGCTGGCGAGAGTGACCCGGAAGAAATCATTCGTTCGGTGAAGAAAGGCATCTACTGCGCCAACCTTGGCGGCGGCCAGGTGGATATCACCAGCGGCAAGTTCGTGTTTTCCACCAGCGAGGCTTACCTGATCGAGGACGGCAAAATCACCGCCCCGGTCAAAGGCGCAACCTTGATCGGCAATGGCCCGGAAGCCATGAGCAAGGTGTCGATGGTTGGTAACGACCTGGCGCTGGACAGCGGCGTCGGTACCTGCGGCAAGGATGGGCAATCGGTGCCGGTTGGCGTGGGCCAGCCGACGCTGAAGATCGATGCAATTACTGTGGGCGGGACGGGTAGCTAAAAACCATCGATTGGGTTGAGCGTTGCGCAGCCCAATCGATGAAGTGCTTTAGCGTAAACCGCGCTGGGCTTCGTCCAGTTCGCGGATGTATTTGAAGATTTTGCGTGAAGCGGCAGGCGCTTTGTTCTGCGCCAGTTCGTGCTGGCCCTGACGGATCAATTGACGCAGGTGCTGGCGGTCGGCGTCGGGGTATTCGACGACAAATTTTTCCAGGGTGTCGTCGTCGCCGTTGAGCAAGCGGTCGCGCCAGCGCTCCAAGTTGTGGAAGCGTTCGTTGTACTGGCGGGTGGAGGCATCCAGCTGGTCGAGCAGGGTCAGGATGGCTGGGATGTCCTGGTCGCGCATCAAGCGGCCGATAAACTGCACATGGCGCTTCTTCGCGGCATTGGCAGTGTGCTTGGGCGCTTCGGCCAGCGCGCGGCGCAGCTCGTCGGTCAGCGGCAGTTTGTTCTGCAGGTCGAGTTTCAGGGTGGTTAGGCGTTGCCCCAGATCTTGTAGCGCATGAAACTCGCGCTTGACCTGGGTTTTGCTCTTCTCGCCGGAGAAGTCGTCAAGGTATTCAGACATGGTGGCGGTCCAGTGGAAAACGCCGACATGATAGCAGCAAGTTTCCAGCTGTAAGCGTCTGGCCTGTGTGGCCGCGCTTGCCGCTTATCGTTCAGGAGTTCTTATGAGTGCTGTAGACATCGTTGGCCCCGAGGCTGTGCCGCATTTGCAGGTGCAGGTGGAGCAGATTATTGCTGAAGCAAAAAAGCAGGGCGCTAGCGCCTGTGAAGTGGCTGTTTCGGTGGAGCAGGGCTTGTCCACCACGGTGCGTCAGGGTGAAGTTGAAACGGTCGAATTCAACCGCGACCAGGGCTTTGGTATCACCCTGTATGTTGGTCAGCGCAAGGGCTCGGCAAGCACTTCGGCCAGTGGCGAAGCGGCGATTCGCGAGACCGTAGCGGCAGCACTGGCGATTGCCAAACATGCCTCCGAAGATGAATGCGCGGGTTTGGCCGATGCGGGCTTGATGGCCCGCGAACTTCCGCAGCTGGACCTGTATCACGCCTGGTCGATCACCCCAGAGCAGGCCATCGAACAGGCCTTGAGCTGTGAGGCGGCGGCCTTTGCCGCCGATCAGCGGATCAAGAATGCCGACGGCACTACGTTGAATACCCACCAGGGTTGCCGGGTATATGGCAACAGCCATGGCTTTATCAACGGTTACGCCAGTACACGGCACAGCCTGAGCTGCGTGATGATTGCCGAGCAGGGCGGTCAGATGCAGCGCGATTACTGGTATGACGTCAATCGGCAGGGCAAGTTACTGGCTGATGCCGGGAGCATTGGCCGTCGTGCAGCTGAGCGTGCGGTCAGCCGTTTGGGCGCGCGTCCGGTGCCGACCTGTGAGGTGCCGGTGCTGTTTGCTGCAGAGCTGGCGGGCGGGTTGTTTGGCAGCTTTCTAGCGGCAATTTCGGGTGGCAACCTGTACCGCAAGTCGTCGTTCCTTGAGGGCGCGTTGGGGCAGCAGTTATTCCCTGAATGGTTAACCCTCGATGAACGCCCGCATATTCCTCGTGCGCTGGGCAGTGCTGCCTTCGATGGCGACGGCCTGGCGACCTATGCCAAGTCCTTTGTCGAGCGTGGCGAGCTGTTGTCCTATGTGCTCGGTACCTATTCAGGACGCAAGCTGGGCATGCCCAGCACCGCCAACTCCGGTGGCGTGCATAACCTGTTCGTTAGCCATGGTGATGAAGACCAGAAGGCCCTGCTCAAGCGTATGGGGCGAGGGCTGCTGGTGACCGAGCTGATGGGGCAGGGGCTGAACATGGTCACCGGTGATTATTCGCGCGGTGCGGGTGGTTACTGGGTGGAGAACGGTGAAATTCAGTTCCCGGTGCAGGAAGTCACCATCGCCGGCAACTTGCGCGATATGTTCAAGCAGATTGTCGCGGTGGGCAGTGATCTGGAGCTGCGCAGTAATATTCGCACTGGTTCGGTGCTGATCGAGCGCATGACGGTGGCCGGTAGCTAACCTATAGGGCACAAATAAGGGCTGCCCGTTTACACGGTGCAGCCCTTTTTATTGCTTGCCATCTGACGGCCACCCTCTGGGCGCGTCGCTACGCGACGTTAAAAATGTGTCCCGAAAATTTTTTATTGCCTGCGGTTTTACTCACCTTCGTCGAAGTAATTGTTGATCAACTCGCTCAGGGCCTGCAGCGCTTCGGCATCCTGTTCGCCTTCGGTATGCAGGTGTACGGCCGTGCCTTTACCGGCGGCGAGCATCATCACCGCCATGATGCTCTTGCCGTCGACCAGGCTCTCCGGCGTGCGGCCTACCTTAACCTGGCAGGGGAAACGCCCAGCGACGCCGACAAACTTGGCTGCCGCGCGGGCGTGCAGACCAAGCTTGTTGATAATGGTGATTTCGCAGGCGGGCATCGCGGCAATTCCTTAACTGAGGTCGCGGTGGCGAATCTGAACGTTCTTCAGGATGGGTTTGAGGGTTTCACCTAGGCGGTTGGCCAGGTATACCGAGCGATGATGGCCGCCAGTACAACCGATCGCCACCGTGACATAGGCGCGGTTGCTGGCGGCAAAGCGTGGCAGCCATTTGGTCAGGTAGGCGAGGATGTCCTGATACATGTCTTCGACATCGGCCTGTGCAGAGAGGTAATCGACTACCGGCTGGTCGAGCCCGGAGAAATCGCGCAAGTCCGGCTTCCAGTAGGGGTTGGGCAGGCAGCGCACATCGAATACCAGGTCGGCATCCACCGGCATACCGCGCTTGAAACCGAAGGATTCCAGCAGAAATGCGGTGCCTGGCTCGGGCTGATTGAGCAGGCGCAGCTTGAGGCTATCGCGCAGCTGATAAAGATTGAGGTGCGTGGTGTCGATCTTCAGGTCGGCCAGGTCAATAATCGGCCCGAGTAGCAGGCTTTCATCGGCGATGGCTTCAGCCAGCGAACGGTTTTCGTTGGTTAGCGGATGGCGTCGGCGGGTTTCCGAGAAGCGCTTGAGCAGGGTTTCTTCGTCGGCATCCAGATAGATCACATCGCACTTGATATGCCGTGCGCGTACTTCCTCTAGCAACTCGGGAAAGCGCTTGAGGTGGCTCGGCAGGTTGCGTGCATCAATCGACACCGCGACCTGCGGATGCAGCAGCTCGGTGTGCAGCAGGGCGCGCTCGGCCAGTTCAGGCAGCAGACCAGCGGGCAGGTTGTCGATGCAGTAGAAGCCGTTGTCCTCAAGCACATCGAGGGCGGTGCTCTTCCCGGAGCCGGAGCGGCCGCTAACGATGATCAGGCGCATGCTCAGGCTCGGTTGAGTTGGCTTTGTACGTCCACGACCACCTGATACAGGGCCTCACTGCTTTCGGCTTGGCGCAGGCTGGCACGCACATCGCTGCGATCGAGCATGCTGGCGATCTGCCGGAGCAGTTCCAGGTGAGCGTCGGTGGCCGCTTCGGGTACCAGCAGGACAAACAACAGGTCCACTGGCGCACCGTCGATGGCGTCGAAGTCTACGGCAGAGTCCAGACGCAGCAAGGCGCTGATCGGCGCGGTACAACCGGGCAGGCGACAGTGCGGAATGGCAATGCCATTACCGAACCCGGTCGAGCCGAGTTTCTCGCGGGCAATCAGGCTTTCGAAGATGTCTTGGCCGTCCAGGTCAGGCAGCTCGCGCGCCACCAGGTTGGCAATCTGTTCGAGAACACGTTTTTTGCTGCCGCCCGGCACGTTCACCAGGGAACGGCCGGGGGTCAGGATAGTTTCAAGTCGGATCATAGGAGATAGACGATGTCAGCGGGCCATAGCGCCCTGTTGACGTTCGAGCTGTTTTTCCTTGTGTTTAATGAGTTGTCGGTCGAGTTTATCAGTCAGTAGATCGATGGCTGCGTACATGTCTTCATGCTCGGCATTGGCGACAACTTCGCCGCCGGCAATGTGCAGGGTCGCTTCGATTTTCTGTTTGAGCTTCTCGACCTCCATGGTGACTTGCACGTTGGTAATCTTGTCGAAGTGGCGCTCCAATCGGCCGAGTTTTTCGGCGATGTAGTCGCGTAGGGCGTCGGTCACATCCAGCTGGTGTCCACTGATGTTGACTTGCATACCGCTTTCTCCTTGTTGCCGTGTGTAAGAGGCAGGCGAGAGGCCTGCCGCCGGAACACTGTGGCGTGGAAGACTCTACAAAACGAGCCTGGCACGGTCGCTGATTGCTTGCTGGCAGTATGGCTGCTTTTGCGAAAACGCGAGGCCGGGCGTGTTGTGTATCGAGTGATCGTCTTCCTTCTTCGTGCCGCCTTAGATCAATCGTTTGCGCTCACTGGAAGGCGCTATTCCGAGGGATTCACGGTACTTGGCGACCGTGCGGCGAGCGACTTGAATGCCCTGTGCTTCCAGTAAACCAGCGATCTTGCTGTCACTCAACGGCTTTTTCGCATTTTCCGCCGCGACCAGTTTTTTGATGATGGCGCGGATCGCGGTGGACGAGCATTCGCCGCCCTCGGAGGTGCTAACGTGGCTGGAGAAGAAGTATTTCAGCTCGTAAATACCACGTGGCGTGTGCATGAATTTCTGCGTGGTTACCCGCGAGATGGTCGACTCATGCATGCCTACAGCTTCGGCAATATCGTGCAGCACCAAAGGCTTCATCGCCTCGTCGCCGTAATCAAGGAAGCCGCGCTGGTGCTCGACGATCTGCGTGGCAACCTTCATCAGGGTTTCGTTGCGGCTTTGCAGGCTTTTGATAAACCAGCGCGCTTCCTGCAGCTGGTTACGCATAAAGGTATTGTCGGCGCTGGAATCAGCGCGCTTCACAAAGCCGGCGTATTGCGCGTTGACCCGCAGGCGCGGCATGGCTTCCTGGTTGAGCTCTACCAGCCAGCGCTCGTTGTGTTTGCGCACGATCACGTCGGGCACCACGTATTCCGGCTCGCTGGATTCAATTTGCGAGCCGGGGCGCGGGTTGAGGCTCTGGATCAGGTCGATAACCTGACGCAACTCGTCTTCCTTGAGCTTCATGCGGCGCATCAGCTGGCTGTAATCGCGGCTACCGAGCAGGTCGAGGTAGTCGCTGGCCAGGCGCTGGGCTTCGCTCAGCCACGGAGTTTTCGGCGGCAGCTGACGCAGTTGCAGAAGCAGGCATTCGCCCAGGTTGCGCGCGGCGATGCCGGTGGGTTCGAACTGCTGAATACGGTGGAGTACGGCTTCGACTTCGTCTAGTTCGATGTCCAGTTCCGGGTCGAAGGCCTCGACCACTTCTTCCAGAGTCTCTTCCAGATAGCCCTGCTGGTTGATGCAATCGATCAGGGTGACGCCGATCAGGCGGTCCTTGTCCGACATCGGGGCCAGATTGAGCTGCCAGAGCAGATGACTTTGCAGGCTCTCGCCGCTTGAGGTGCGGGTGGTGAAATCCCACTCGTCATCATCGTTGGTGCTACTGGGCAGGCTGCTGGCGCTGGTCTGGTAGATGTCTTCCCAGGCGGTATCGACGGGCAGCTCATTGGGAATGCGCTCGCCCCAATCGCCTTCCTCCAGGTTGTCCACGGTCTGCGTGGCTTCCTGGTAGTTGGTTTCCTGATAGGGCGCTTCGGGCTGCTCGCTGGGGCTGGCACTTTCTGCGCCATCGGCCATAGGGTCCGAATTGTCGAAATCATCGCCATCTTCCTGGCGTTCGAGCATCGGGTTGGACTCCAAGGCCTCCTGGATCTCTTGTTGCAGATCCAGGGTAGACAGTTGGAGCAGGCGGATGGCCTGTTGCAGCTGCGGTGTCATCGTCAGCTGCTGGCCCATTCTCAGGACTAGCGATGGTTTCATTGCAGACCTTATTTACCGGCGTCTGTGCGCAATCCACTACAGGGCGTTTTCAAAAAGCGCCACTAGGAAGCAAATTATATGCCTGACTTTAAGAGTTTTGCCTAGCCTTGGCTGCAGTCGGCTTGAGAAAAGCTGTGGTTACAGCCTGAACTCATGCCCCAGGTAAACTTCTTTCACTGTCTGGTTGGCCAGAATTGCTTCGGCATCACCTTCGGCGATCAGCTGGCCATCGCTGACGATATAGGCCGTTTCGCAGATATCCAGGGTTTCGCGGACGTTGTGGTCGGTGATCAATACACCGATGCCCTTGGCCTTGAGGTGATGGATGATCTGCTTGATGTCGCCCACGGAAATCGGGTCAACACCGGCGAAGGGTTCGTCGAGCAGGATGAACTTGGGGTTGGTCGCCAGAGCGCGGGCAATTTCCACGCGGCGGCGCTCACCACCAGACAAACTCATGCCGAGGTTGTCGCGGATATGGCTGATATGAAACTCCTGCAGCAGGCCTTCAAGTTCCTTGCGGCGTGCGGCCCCGTCGAGGTCCTTGCGGGTTTCCAGGATGGCCATTATGTTGTCGGCCACGCTGAGCTTGCGGAAGATCGAGGCTTCCTGTGGTAAGTAACCGATGCCCGCACGAGCGCGGCCATGCATGGGCTGATGGCTGACGTCGAGGTCGTCGATCATTACGCGGCCCTGATCAGCCTGCACCAAGCCAACGATCATGTAGAAACAGGTGGTCTTACCGGCACCGTTGGGGCCGAGCAGTCCGACGATCTGCCCGCTGTCGATGCTCAGGCTAACGTCGCGCACGACCTGGCGGCCTTTGTAGCTTTTGGCCAAGTGTTGGGCTTTCAATGTGGCCATTATTACTGCGCCTGTTGGTCGGCTGGTTTGTTCTTCGGCTGGATCACCATGTCGATGCGCGGACGTGGCGCTGTGACGTTGGTGCCTGTGGCTCGGCCGGCGTTGACGATCTGGCGCTGGGTGTCATAGACGATTTTCTCGCCTTCGAAGGTGTTACCTTCTTGAATCACCTTGGCTTGGTCGATCAATACAACGCGATCATTGGCCATGAAGTACTGGATGGTCAGGCCGTAGGCTTTGACGACCTGCTTGTCGGCAGATGGCAGTTGTTCGTAGTAGGCCGGCTTGCCGACAGAGGTAAACACTTCGACATCGCCCTGGGCATTCTGGGTGATGGTCACGGTGTTGCCCGTGATTTTGAGTGTGCCTTGAGTAATCACAACGTCGCCGCGGTAGACCGCTACGCCTTGTTTGTCATCGAGCTCCGCGCTGTCAGCCTGGATACGGATTGGCTGTTCGCGGTCGGA
>JAHJXZ010000104.1 GCA_018827205.1 Gammaproteobacteria bacterium
GTAAAAAGCACTTATCATTCAACGATCTATCTACATGACTGGGTCGCTGGATGCCTTCTGCTGTTCAGCGCTACAAGCGGCGCATTGCCGCTGCTCTGGCGCACTACTTTCCCCACACCGCGGCGTATTTGCGTGCCGAGCGCGAAGCGACGGCTCCGCTAAAAAAGCCGACCGCGCGAGCAAAGAAGCCTGCCGCGGGTAACAGCAAGCCGAGCACTACTAAACAGCCGGTTAAACCGCGTCGCGTCGCCAGTAAAACCAGCAGCCAGGGCATTTACGGGCCGGCCATGCTCGCGGTCGACGCCGCTAGCAGCCTGAGCATGCGCGAGCAGGTGGCGCGTGCGGTGACCGCTGGTTTGCTCAGCGCGCCATCGGACGAGCAGTGGGCGATGATCCTCAGCCATCATCCACTGACGCGCATCTTTGCCGGGGCTGGCTCGGGCAAATCCACCACGCTGGTGCTGCGGGTGGTGTTTATGTTCTGCCACCTGGGCATCAAGCCTGAGCAGCTCACGGTGATTTCCTTCACCAATGTGTCCTGTGCCGAACTGCGTGCGCAGTTGCTCAAGGTGCTTGGCTTCTTCAACTACCCATTCGATACCGCCCAGGCGCGCCAGTGTGTGCGCACCTTCCACTCGGCCATGGGCGCTGTGGCCAAAACCCTGCTGGATAACCCGCGTTGGTTCGAGCAAATGGATGACCCGCAAGCGGCTGGCCGTGAGCTGGATAATCCGCTAACCGCCAGTCGCTTGCGCCCAGCTCAGCAACGCCTGCTCAAACAGGCCTATCAGCAGTGCTATGCAGAGCAAGCGTTGTTCCGTCAGAAGGTGCATGGCCTGCTGCAATTGCCGTTGCCTGCGGTCGAGGGCCAGCGCGTGGGCAAAGCCCCGCAGGATGCCTACAAGTTGCCGGGCGAGTTCAGCGCCGCACCGCTTTATGAGGCGTTCTACGCCCAGGCGGGGTTTGCCGAGAGCATCGGCATTGTGCTCAGCGCCATGCAGCCGCAGACCTTGGCGGGATCGGCGGATGTGCGCGAGTTCGGCGAAGCCTTGTTGTTGTTCTGGCCGTACTTCGAGCGCTGTTTACAGGCGCAGGGGTTACTGACCTTCAATGCTGCGTTCCAGCAATTGACCGCGCGCTTTAATGCCGGTGGGCAGGGCATCCCCGCACAGCTGCTGGCACCGTTTAGCCATCTGCTGATTGACGAATTTCAGGACATCTCGCCGCAGATCGTGCAATGGCTGCAGGCTGTGCAACGCGCTCAAACGCAGCAGGGCAGTGCGGTTAGCCTGATGGCGATTGGCGATGACTGGCAGTCGATTTACGGTTGGCGCGGCAGCTCGCCTGAGCTGTTTATCGACTTTGATCGGCACTTCCCCGGTAAAGGTCGGGCCAAGCACAGCCAGGTGCTTACGCTGGCTAACAACTACCGCTCAATCGAGCCGATTATCCGCGACGCCGAAGCGCTTCTCGGCGGCGTAAGGCATAAGCAAGCCAAAGCCAGCCAAGCAATCAAAGCCACACAGCCGGGCGACCACGGCGTACGCCTGATCCAGCGTTTCGACAGCAAGGCGCGTTTACCCGAGTTGATCAAACAGATTCAGCAGCAGTGCGCGCATGCCGCCGAGCGCAATAGCCAAGAGCGCAACGCGGTGCTGCTGCTCAGTCGTCGTAACGAGCCGTTAAAAGCCATCACCGCACAGCTGGACAAGAAGCTGCCGGTCAAGGCCTACACCATTCACCGCGCCAAGGGTTTACAGGCCGAAGTGGCCATCATCCTCGACGAATGCATGCCGCCCACACCGCACCCGCTGCGCAATGCGCTGTACGCCTATTCGGGCTTCTTCAGCAACAGTTACGACCAAGCCATGCAGGACGAAAGCCTGCGTCTGGCCTATGTAGCGGTCACCCGTGGGGTCAGTCGGGTGTTCTGGTACTGCCAGAAAACCCAGGGAGCGACGCAGGTCTTGGCTGGGCGGGGTAAGTAACAGTCGTTCATTTCTGAAGCGGCTGAGCGTCGGCTTTGCCAAGCAGCTGTTCGATATCGGCAATCACCTGCAAGGCGGCCTGTGGGCCGCCGAGCGAGGTCCATAGCGAACCATCGACTGCGCCAAAGCGTTTGCCCTGGATCGCCGAGAGCTGCTTGAACGCCGGAGTCTGTTCGGCCTGTTGCAGGGCTTCCACCGCTTCACCGCTGGTGCTCAGGGTGCCGATTACCAGCCAGTCGGCATCCAGCAGTTGCAGTGATTCCAGGCTCAGGGCCATGGA
>JAHJXZ010000105.1 GCA_018827205.1 Gammaproteobacteria bacterium
CGCTGGGTCCTGGAAAAAGCCCTGCAACAGGAAGGCATGACCACCCAGAGCTTCGACAGCGCCGATGGCGTGCTCAGCCGCCTGACCCGCCAGCAACCTGATGTGATCATTTCCGACATTCGCATGCCCGGCTCCAGCGGCCTGGACCTGCTGGCACGCATCCGCGAGCTGTACCCGCGCCTGCCAGTGATCATCATGACCGCCCACTCCGACCTGGACAGCGCGGTGGCCTCCTACCAGGGCGGCGCATTCGAATACCTGCCCAAGCCATTCGATGTCGACGAAGCCGTCTCTCTGGTCAAGCGCGCGAATCTGCATGCCCAGGAACAGCAAAGCCTGGCCGTACCGGTCGAGCAACCACGCACGCCAGAGATCATCGGCGAAGCGCCGGCCATGCAGGAGGTGTTTCGCGCCATTGGTCGACTCTCGCACTCCAACATCACCGTGCTGATCAACGGCGAGTCTGGTACCGGCAAGGAGCTGGTCGCCCACGCCCTGCACCGCCACAGCCCGCGCGCCGCGTCACCGTTTATCGCACTGAACATGGCGGCGATTCCGAAAGACCTGATGGAGTCCGAGCTGTTCGGCCACGAGAAAGGCGCCTTCACCGGCGCGGCTAACCAGCGTCGCGGCCGTTTCGAGCAGGCCGACGGCGGTACACTATTTCTCGATGAAATCGGCGATATGCCGGCCGACACTCAGACCCGCCTGCTGCGCGTACTGGCCGACGGTGAGTTTTACCGGGTCGGCGGCCACACCCCGGTCAAAGTGGACGTGCGCATCATTGCCGCCACCCACCAGAATCTTGAAAGCCTGGTGCAGGCCGGCAAGTTCCGTGAAGACTTGTTCCACCGCCTCAACGTAATTCGCATCCACATCCCGCGCCTGTCGGACCGCCGTGAAGACATTCCGACCCTGGCCCGGCATTTCCTCAGCCGCGCCGCGCTGGAGCTGGCAGTCGAGCCCAAGCTGCTGAAAAGCGAAACCGAAGATTATCTGCAGCAGCTACCGTGGCCAGGCAACGTGCGCCAGCTGGAAAACACCTGCCGCTGGATCACCGTCATGGCCTCGGGCCGTGAAGTGCATGTCGACGACCTGCCACCGGAGCTGCTCAGTCAACCGCAGGAAAGCGCGCCAGTCAGCAACTGGGAACAGGCGCTGCGCCAGTGGGCCGATCAGGCTTTGGGCCGCGGCCAGTCCAACCTGCTGGACACCGCCGTGCCGGCCTTCGAGCGGATCATGATCGAAACAGCCCTCAAGCACACCGCCGGCCGCCGCCGCGACGCCGCCGTGCTGCTGGGCTGGGGCCGCAACACCCTGACGCGCAAGATCAAGGAACTGGGCATGAACGTCGAAAGCGCCGATGACGAGGACAGCGACGACTGAGTCATCGCCACCCTCAGGGCTAACAAGACAGGGCCGCCGCACAGGCGGCCCTGCTGTTTCAGCGATACAACTCGCGGCGAAAGATCAGTGGCGGTGAACCCTGGTAAATGCCGAAGGTGGCCAGGCCTCTGGCCATTTCCCGACCATTGCCCTGCCAATCGTAGTAGAGCCAGGTCGGAGGCAGTGCCGGCAGAAAACTGGCCCGGACCGAACCATCGTTGCCCGCGCCCGGCGCAGTCAAGTTGAGCAGTCCCACACCCGCCAGTGGCCCACTCAAGCTGACAGTGGTGTCACCCACGGCTAGGTTGCCACTGTGGTCTGTCAGGGCCGCTGCGCCGAGCAGGGCTGCGCTGCAGTTGTCCAGCCCTTCGCTCATAAAGGCATTGCCCCCAGCAGTATTCTGCCAACTTTGTACGTTGACCGGCAGGCTAAGCGCCTGTAACTCGGAGCCATGGGCATTGCCGATATGCAGGCGACCCAGACGCACTTCACTACCCGGTTCGTCGGTAAAGTCGTAGGCAAAGTCAGTACAGTCTGTGCCACCGCCATGGCAGGCACCGTCGGCGTCGCTCAGACTGGCGGCACTGAAACGTTGATTGAGCCGTGCCATAAAGGGTAGATCGATCGCCTCAGGCGCTATCGCCGGCACATAACTCAGACGCTCACCGCTGTAGCGGTACTCTCGCAGCCCATCGCCATTATCCGCACCGGCAACCGACACCGACGCACTATCCAGCACCTGCAAGCGCGTATCCAGGGAATTGCCTAGAGTCGAACTGTAAACCCCACTGGCCGGAGGATTAAGGCGCCAGAACGTCTCCCGATCATAGTTGCGGGTAACCCCACCCTGGCGATTACGCCCGCTGATGGTCAGCACCGGCTCACGGTTTGGGGCAAAGCTCATCGGCTGCCCCTGATAGCTGAAACTGCCGCAACTGGGTGTCAGGCTGGCAGTGCCCACAGCTTGCAGGTAGGCCGGAATAAAGCGCCCAGTCAGCTCACTGCTGCCACCACTGACCGCTTCACCGAAGTAGCTGGCCTGAGGTGCAGCACTCAAGCGGAATACCCCCACCTCGGACACCGCAGCGCCGACACCAGTCCGCGGCCCCAGCACATGGCTATACGCTGGCGGGCTCACGCTGCCATTGTCAGCGCCAGATGGGGCGACTACTGCGCTGCTCAGGGCGATATTGCCGAGGCGGAAATTGGGCGTCACCAGATTATCCGCCAATGCCTCAGCGGTAAGCGCTTCGCCATCGCTTTGCCAGGCCACCGCCGCAATACGCAACTGGAACGGGTCACCCGCACGCACACCACCGGGGAACACCGGGCAACTAATATCGGCGCTGCTGCACACGCCATCGGCCTGCAGTAACAAGCCATAGGGTTTACTGACGAACTGATCGACTCCGGTCATGACCAGCCCCGCTTCTTCGCCCGTCGTCGGCGCGTACCTGGCGTTGAGAGTCATCATGCCGGCATCGGTATAACGCACACGCACAGTGGCCTGAGCACCAGGGCCGAAGGTCAGGTCAAGCCCGTTGCCCGGTGCGCTGCCTGCCACATCAGTGCCATTGACCTGTACCGGCCGCGTGCCCGTAACTGGGTCGCTGTAGCCAGACCAGAACTGAACACGCCGAGTTCCGGCTTCGAAGGCGGGCACGCAAAGCTGCGTACTGTTGTCCTTTCGCACCGCGCGCAGTTGGATATCCGCCGACTCTTTATTGGCCAGCAGATTGGGCACATCAAACAGAAAGCCGCTGTCCGCAAAAATGATCTGGCAATTTGCCGTGCTGCAAGTGGTTTGACTGTTGGGCTTAGTTGTCGGCTGCGAGGCTGTAACGCCGAGCGTGCGCGCCCCTACCGTATTGCCCCGCAACTGCAGTACGGCGCTGCCGCCAGAGAAACTGAGCAAGTTACCGTTACTCAGACTTGCCGGCGCCTGCGCAGTCCAGCCTGTGGCTGGGGCCAATGTCAGGCTGACAGGGTCGCTATAGAGATGCGAACAATCACTGTTCATGCAGGCTCGCACAATCACCTGCTGCGGACTGCAGGTCAGTCCTGGGGAGATATAGGTGAAGTCGAAGTGATCGACCTGCTCGGCAATCGGCTTGATATTGATTGCGCAGACCTGCAGGTCGTCCAATTCATGAATATTGGTCGAACCGCCAGTAGAGCCGGTCAGCGACAGATAGAGATCTTCCGGCAGCGACGCTTGCCCCGCCGCCGTCAGCACATTGATGCTATCCAGGTTGGGCAGCACAACAAATCCGGCGCCGCTATCGCGCTCAACCGTCAGCCGCGCCGCACCGGTAAACCGCCCGTCCACAGTAATGCGGTAAAGGTGACCGGGCGCAGGCGTGGTACTACCGGCGTTATCGATTCCCGGGCTGAGGTTAGCCGGGGTGCCGGCGATATAGCGATAACCTGTTGTGCCTGAGCCGGAACCACGCACCGCAACCGAGTCGAGACGCCGCCCCGGGCCACCCGGGCCACCCTCAGTGGAGAAGTTACCAAATTCATCAACCCCGACTCCCAGCCAGCCACCCGCAAAGCCCGTGGTAGCAGCAGTCCCTTTGGTGCCATAGCCCAGCGGCCCGCCAAAGGCACCGGGTTGCGGGGTAATGGTCGCATCCGAGAGAACCACCGCCACCCCATCCGCGCCGCTGCCGTTGTAGGCGTAATGCCGGAACTGTACTTGGATAAAGTTACCGGCAGCCGGGAACAAACGCTGCAGGGTGGATGAGGTGGCCACATTGCCCTGGTTGCTGGTCAGACGCATGCGCCCGCCGTTGATAACCGGCGTAAAGGCTGTACTGCCTCGGCTAGCCACGGCCCAGTCATCGCCCAAGCCGGCACGCCCAAAATCGTCACTGAAGCATTGCAGCGCCAGCTCGCACGGATGCCGCTCGGCTACCTGCGCCGAGATAGCCGCCGGCGACAAGGCACTGTTATAAATTCGCAGCTCATCCAGTTCACCGTTGAAGTAACGCCCGGCCGTACTCTGGTCTGCACCTAGCTGTAGAGGGTCGGTATTGGCCAGTGGCGTGCCAGTAAAGCTGGCTTGGCCTGCCAGATTGCCGTTGATATAGATGCGTTGATCACCCGGTGCATAGCGAATCAGCACATGACTCCACTGCCCTGGTGTTAGCGCCGTAGTGCTATTGAACTCGCGGGTGGCACTGGGTCCTGTGGTCTGCCACCACCAGTTGACGGTGCCATTCGGGTTTAGGTGAAACTCATAGTTTTCATCTTTGGACAGAATGCTCATCAAACCCGAAGCTGGCAGGGTTCGCGGCCGGACCCAGATACCGATGCTGAAGGTGTCCTGCAGCGTCAGTAGCCCACTGTGCGCACGTTGCACATACTGACTGGAGGCGGTGTTGAAACTGCCGTAGCGGCAGGTGCCCTGGGCATTCACGGTCGGCAGGGCCGGCGTGGTATTGCCGGTGACAGCACCATTGAATACTGTGCCGGGCAGATCATTGCCGGAAGCATCCAACACCTCCCCTGCGGCACCTGACCAGTTCAGTTCATCCAGCGACCAACTGAGCAATGGCCCAGCCTGGCATGCATTACCAGGTGTTGAGTTGGGTAAACAACTGCCCGTGACAGAACTTGCATTATTGACGTTTACGGTCGAATAACCAGGCGCCGTAAAACTGCCATAAGCAGTGGTGTTATTGAGGGTAATGGCGCCACTGACGGAATTGACTGTCACATATACGCCGGGACGACCCACGGTGCTGTTGGTAAAGGTCACCGTGCTGGCGCCACTCACCGTACCGGAAAGCATGTCCACACCGGTGAAGGTTGCCGAGTTGTTGGCTGCAAAAAAATCGGCCTGGATGGTGCCGCCAGTGATGCTGATACCCGATGAATTGGATCGCGCACCACCGAGCAGGTCCGTGCCATTAGTGGTAACCGTGCAGCAGCCACTGAGCACCAGGCCACTGACACGACCGCCACTCAAGGAAATACTGCCCGTATTGGCAGTGACTGTGCCATTGATCACCGAATTAGCGGCCGAGAACTGATTGGAACTGGCGCGCAGGTTGATTGCACGGTCACCTGCGCCAGCCGTGGTTGCCGTCAGGCTGACAGCCTGAGCCACCACCTCAATGTTCGTGGCCGTAGACACTGTCAGCACATCATTGGCCGCCGTTGTCAGGGTGCCATTGCAGGTAAAGGTTGTGCCCGAACGGCTCCAGGCACCGGAGCATATGGACGGTGAGCCGCTGACAACTGTGCCGCCACTGGTATTGAAGGTATAGGTCGCTGCCAGCGCCGGCAGCGGAAGCAGCACCAGTAGCGCCAGGATTCTGAGCAACATCGGTTTCATCGCTCCACCGTCGCGGTCAGTTGTCGGAAAGCATAATCCGGTCGCTCGCCAGGAATGCCATTTTGCGCGGTCGCGGTAAAACGAAAGATCTGAATAGGCGTGCCATCTGCATCGGTGTAATTACTTGCAACGCAGACCACACCCACCGTGAACTCACTCAACCCACTGCCGGCCAGACTGGGCGAACCCGACGCACAAAGACCGGCATTGGCCGACTGACTGATCCCCCACTCCAGGCCCGCCCTGGCCGCCTGGTAAGCCCGAGCCTGCTGAATGGCCAGCGCATTGCTGCCGTGCTGCACCGATGCCAGGCGCGACATGGCGATGACCACCAGGCTGACGATGATCATCACAAACATCGCAGCCACCAGGCCAAAGCCACGGCTGCCGCGTATGGGCAAGAGATCAGGGCGCATTATCGACATGCACCTGTTGTAGCAGTTGCAGGTTTTCCCCGGCCTGACTGATGCTCAAACTCAGGGTCAGCAGCCCGGCACGCTGGGTGCTGCCGGCCTGGTACTCAAAACGGCTGGCCGCGCAATCGACACGGGCAGCAACCGGCTGCGGGTTGGCGCCAGCGGGCGGCACGCTGGGCATGCTTGAAAGCAACTGGTTATAGCTGTAACGCAGCAGCTGCCCACCCTGGCAGCGATAGCCCACAACCGTTTGGGCCAGATACACGCGTCGCTGAGGTGAAGCAAAGGCAAAGCTGAAGCCACCAGCCGGCAGATTACCCAGGCTGATATGCCGCTCGCCGCTAGGTGGCGAAGCCAGCAAACCAAAGGTCACCCCGGTGGGCGTAATAACCCCTGGATTAGCAGCTGCCCACACATTGCTGCCTGGAACCGGGTTACCACCCGATTCGGCACCCGTGTTGTACAACACCAGCCAGCGCGCGCCACTCGGGTCCAGATCGGCATCCAGCACCTGCACACTATTGCACAGCCCACCCTCGGTGGTACTGGCGCAGCTCCCTGCCACTTCGTTACTAAAGCGCAAGGCATCTACACCGATGCGGTTGGGCCGATAGCGTGCTGCGCTGTGGATTAAAAGCAGCTCCATGGCTTGGCCATCGGCGCTGACGCGTAACGAGTTGGGCACAGCCAGACGCACATCCCGACTCATGCGATTGAGTGCTCCCGCAGCCTGGTCGACCAACTCGGCGCGGCGACTCTGGTCGACAAAACTACTTAGCGGGTTGGACAGCACCGTGCTGATCATCACTGCTACCACTCCGGCCAGGGCGATAACCATAACCAACTCGACCAGGGTAAAACCGGCAATACGATGCAAGCGACCAAGCGCTCTCGGCGCACTCCGCCAGCGCCCAATGCCCCGCATCAACCGACTCATCAGTAACGTGCCCTGTAGCCATCCAGGCGCAAAGCCTGCTCAGCCGGATCACGGACACTGACCTCAACATGCAGCACATCGCTGGCGGCCAGCCCGCCAAGCGCGCGTGGCGTAATCGCAACCTGCACCCGATAACCGGCTAACGCCGCGATGGCATTACCCTGAGCATTACGCGCCCCGGCATCGTCGAGACCGGCGTAATCACAGACATTGTCGAACTGGATACGGCTCGCCGGCGCCGACGGGCAGACAGTTCCACTGGAAGGGTCGAGATAGGCCTGCAGCAGGATTTCCTCGAGATAGGCTTCGGCTATCGACAGGCTCTGCTGACGCAGCAATGGATCGGCCGAACGGCCGGTAATCGCTGCCATGGCACTGTACAGCGCAGCGGCGGTGATGCCGATGACCACAATGGTGATCACCAGCTCGACCAGGGTCATGCCGCGCTGCAGCTTCATTGCACCATCCCGGTTTCCGCGCTCACCACCAGGCTGAACGACCCAATAGCCACGCTGGCACCTCCTGCCACAGGCCGGCCGAGGGAATCGAAAACCACAGGGAAATTACTCGGACTCAACGTCACGCCGCTGGGTACCTGGCTGTTGGCAAAAGGTCTTTGCCCATCCGGTCCTGGCACATCCAGGCTATAGGCACCGCTGCTGCAGCTTGCGGCCTGCCGCACACTGTAGCCCGCAGCACCCAGGCTGACCTGAGTCAGACAGCCGCTGGCCACCCCCAGCTTCTGCCCGTAGCGAACGGCAGCTAGCACTTCCTCGTAATACAGGCGCTCATCAAACACCTGCCGATCAAAAAAGCGCGGACCTACCACGGCCGCGAGAATACCGATGATAACGATGACCATCAGCAGCTCGACCAAGGTGAAGCCGCGCATGGGGATTAACAGCCAGTCGTGGTTCTAACAATTGTCGGAGCCGTAATCACTGCCGGCGTACCCGCTGATGTGGCTTCGGTATAGACCACCTGGCATGAAGCCGCAGTAGTCGCACTTTTCGCCTGTACAGTCGCAGTGGTGGCAGTGGTAGTGACAACAAAATCACCCGTATTGGTGGCGTCGGTTGCGCTAGTGCCCGTAATGTTTGCCGCCACTACGATGCCTGCAGCACTGGCATAGCCATTCGAAATGGCCACAGAAGCCCCCTCCAGAGTAACAGTCCCCGGATTCGTACCAGTCGCCAGAAATGCCGAGCGCGTGATTGCACTGGCCGATTTCATGGAGCCCTCAACACCCTGGATGGTTGCACGCCGTGCATCGGCACCAAAATCCGCAAACCGCGGCAACGCAAACGCCGCCAGAATGCCCAGGATCACAATCACCATAATCAGCTCGATCAGGGTAAAACCGCTTTGTTGCTTCTTCATCAGATAGGTCCTCTAACAGCAATTGATCAACGTACGTAGGTAGTGACGACAGTGCCCGTTGCGGAGTTGTAGACGATCCGGTCACCTGTGGTAGCACTCACTGGCGGGTCGAGTTGATAGGTGTAAGTACAGGTTGTGCCGGCAGTTGTGGCCACGTAGTCCACCGGAGCAGTCGGTGTCGAGGCAGTGCCAACAGTCGGAGCAGATCCCTGCAAAATCGCGTTCCACAGCTGCACGCAGTTGAGCGCACCACCGGTTCCGATTGGCCAGCCGCTGGCGTTCACATCCACCAGGCCGTCGCCGTATCCAGTTACATCGGTATCAGGAGTCGTATCCGAGCCGTTGGAGCGATTCACTTCCCACTGCGAACGAACCAGCAGAACAGCTGAAGCCAATGCACCGCCGGCACCTTTGACGGCACCTTCATGAGCATCCTTGGAGACGTTGATAAAACGCGGCAGCGCCACAGCGGCAAGAATGCCGAGTATGACGATGACGACAACCAATTCGATCAGGGTAAAGCCTTTGCTGTTCTTCATTGCTTCCTCTCAGTCACTTCAATACCCCGCGGCAGACAACTCCGTCGCGGGTACTGCCTCAAGCTCCAGAGTAAATGATGCTTGTAATGATTGTGACGCAGCTGGCGGGCCAGCTGAAACCACCAACAACCGCCACGCACGCACCTCACCCTGTGTTCTTGTCCACCCGTCGGCAAAGCTGGCTTGGTAAAGAACCCAAGCGTGTTCTGGTAACCAATACCAGCAACCGCCCTGAGGCGCAGCCTCTTCCGTCAATTCACCGCAATAGTTGTCCTGCTGCCAACGCAACAGGACAAACGGATTTCTCTTGCGCCAGCTACTGTCCAGAGGACGCCCCCTTGCATGATGCTCGGCACTCAGGCTGGCGAGACTAGACGCCAGGTACTCACGGGTGGCCTGCTGAGCACGTTGCTCACTGACCTGGGCAATCTTCCAGGCCAGCGCCAGCAGAACGGCCACTAGCAGTACACCGCTAATCGTCCAGACGAGCCGCCGCGCCAGGCGCACCTGCTCCTCCAATTGGTACTCGCCCTTCAACGGCCACCCTTGGCCGCCGAGGCCAGTTCCCACATCGGTAGAAATACGCCCAGCGCCAGCACCAGCACCATGATGCCCATGGCCACAATCAGAATAGGTTCGATGGCATCCGCCAATTGCTTGAGGTCGTAATCCACTTCCTGCTCGTAGAAATCTGCCACCTCAACAAACAAGTCATCCAGGGCGCCGGTCTCCTCGCCCACGGCCATCATTTGCAATACCAGCGGGGTGAACAGGCCGCTGGCCGACGCCGTACGGGTCAGCGCCTCACCGCGTTCAATGCCCTCACGCATGGCCAGAATCGCCTGGCCGATATAGCGGTTGCCTACGCTGGCGCTGTTGATCGACAGGGTCTGCAGCAAGGGCACGCCAGCGCGGTACATCATCGCGAAGGTACGGGTGAAGCGCGCCAGCGCAATGCGCTCGAAGATACCGCCAACAATCGGCAGGCGCAGTTTGATCTGGTCCCACTTCAGGGCGCCGGCATCGGTCTCGATCCATTTGAAAAAGCCAAACAGGCTGCCACCGAACAGAAGCGCCAGCAGCCACCAGAAATCCTGGAAGAACTGCGAGGTGCCGATCAGGATCTGCGTGGCCCAGGGCAGGTCCGCCTTAAACTGAGCAAACACCTTGGAGAAGGCCGGAATCACAAACAGGTTGATCACTACCAGCGCCACCGCCATGGCGGACAGCACGAACAGCGGGTAGCGCGTGGCCTGCTTGATGCGCTTGCGGGTTTCGCGCTCCAGTTCCAGATAGACCGACAGCTGGCGGAAGGCCTGATCGAGCTGACCGGTGTTTTCCCCGACGCTGATCATGCTGACAAACAGGGTGTTAAACACCTTGGGATGAGCGTTGAGCGCCACGGCCATGCCCTGCCCTCCTTCCAGATCGCTGCGCACCGCCTGAAGCACTTCGCGCAGGTAAAGGTTGCGACTGGATTCGGCCAGACCACCAATCGCACGGATGATCGGCACGCCAGCCTTGCTCAGGCTGTACATCTGCCGGCAGAAGATAATCAGCTCTTCCAGGTCGACATGTTTGCGCCGCAGGCTTTCCTTGAGCTGGGCGAACACGTCGCTGTCACTCGCCTGTGCCTGCTCCTCGATGGTCAGCGGGGTAATGCGTTCGGCCAGCAGTTCGCTGGCCAGGCTGTCCGCCGAACCGGACTCACGGCTGCCGATGATCTTGCCGCCTTGGGCATCACGGCCGGTAAAGCGATAGAGACTCACCGCCCGGCCTCCTGGAGCCATGCGCTCGCCATCAGGCCACCCCTTCATCGGTCAAGGTGGCACAGACTTTCAGCACTTCGTCCACGCTGGTGACCCCGGCCAGTGCGTAATCCAGCGCACAGGCGGCGAGCGGCCGGTAGTGGGCACTGGTCTGGGCCGCTTCGGCAAAGCCTTGCGGGTCATTGCGGCGCAGGGCGGCGATCATGCCGTCGTCCATTTCCAGCAGCTCATACACCCCCACCCGGCCTGCATAGCCGGTGTTGTGACATTGGTGACAACCCGCGCCCTGCTTGAAGCTGCGCCCGACCAGTGGCGCCTTGTAGAGGCTTTCCAGCCAGACCAGCTGCCGCGGCTCCGGGGTGTGATCCTGCATGCAGTTCTCACACACCCGGCGTACCAGGCGCTGGGCCAGCACGGCATTCAGGGAGGTGGCGACGAGAAACGGCTCCGCGCCCATGTCGATCAAGCGCATGGCCGACGTCAGGGCGTCGTTGGTGTGCAGGGTCGACAGCACCAAGTGACCGGTCAACGCCGCGCGCAGGCCAATCTCGGCGGTCTCCTGGTCACGCATTTCGCCGATCAGCACAATATCCGGGTCTTGCCGCAGGGCCGCGCGCAGTACGCGGGCAAAACTCAGGTCGATCTTGGCGTTGACCTGCACCTGATTGACCCGCGGCAGGCGGTATTCCACCGGGTCTTCCACGGTGATGATCTTCTTCTCCGGGCTGTTCAGTTCAGACAAACCGGCATACAGCGTGGTGGTCTTACCGGAACCGGTGGGACCGGTCACCAGTACCAGACCGAACGGGCGCTGCAAAAGGCGGCGGAAGCGCACCAGCATGTCCGGCGGCATGCCGCTGGCCTCCAGGCTGGAAACACCACCCGTTTGGTCAAGCAGACGCATCACCACCGACTCGCCGTACTGCACCGGCATGGTCGATACCCGCACGTCGATGTTGTGGCCCTTGACCCGGATATTGAAACGGCCGTCCTGGGGCAGGCGCTTCTCGGAAATATCCAGCCCAGACATGATTTTCAGACGCATCACCAGGGCCGAGGCCACCCGCGCCTCTTTCATCACCTGCTCGCTGAGCACGCCGTCGATACGCTGGCGAATGCGCACCACGCCTTCGTCGGGTTCGATGTGAATGTCCGACGCTTTCATTTGCACCGCGTCTTCAAACAGGGTTTGCAGCAACCGCACCACCGGGGCTTCGGTGTTGCTGTCGGCACCGAGCTTGGACAGGTCAAAGTCGCTGTCCTTGAGTTCGCCTTCAAGCTCACCGGCAATCGAGGCAATTTCGCTGGTGCGCCGATACACCGTATCCAGGGTCGCCAGCAGCTCGGCCTCACGCACCACAGCTGGGCTCACGCGGACTTTGAGAATGCGGTCCATCTCGTCCAGGGCAAACAGGTCAAGCGGGTCGGACATTCCCACCAACAAGCCATCACCCTCGCGTGACAGCACCAGCGCACGGAAGCGCCGGGCCATGGCTTCCGGCAGGCGCTGCACCAACTCTTGGTCGAACTTGAAATGCTTGAGGTCGATAAACGGGATCTTCATCTGCTCGGACAAAGCGGTGAGCAGGCGCACCTCATCCACAAAGCCCATATCCACCACTGTGCGGCCCAGCTTGGAACCCGTGCGTTTCTGGTCCTGCAGGGCCAGTTGCAGCTGCGCATCGCTGAGCAAACCGGCCTGGATCAGCAGGTCACCAAGGCGCACCTTGCGCTGGCGAAGATCATCCTGACTCATCAAAGGCCTCCAAGCGCCTTGGCGCGTTCACTGACGAAGCGTCGAGTGCTGTCGTCCAGGTCTGTGCCCAGGAGGGCCAGACGATAATGGCGGCCAGCTTCGGCCGGTTGATCGAGCTGCTCCAGGGCAATCGCCAGCCCGAGCTGCCAGGTTGATTGGCTGGGCCGCAGGGCGAGCAGACGGCGGTACACGTCGGCACTGTTTTGCCATTGGTCGGTCTGTTGATAGCTGGCGGCCAGCAACGCAAAGTAAGTCGGTTCCTGCTCGAGGCGCGGTGGGCTCTGCTCCAGCGTCGCCACGGCGCGGCGGGTGTCACCGGCTTGCAATTGCGCACGCGCCAGTATCAGGCGCAGCTCACTGTCGTCAGGCAGCTGCGCCAGTTGCGCGGGCAGCCAGTCGAGGAGACGCTGCTGATCGTCGGCCGCCAGATAGGCGCGGGCCAACCAGCGCAGCACCTGTGGGTCATGGCCTCGGGTGTTTTGCAGGGTTTCCAGCAGGCTAATCGCGCGAGGGTGGTCGCCTGCCTGCAAAGCCTGACGCGCCAAGGTCAGGGTGTCGGGCTGGTACGCGGCAATCTTCACCTGCGGCGCAGCAACGGGTGCGATGGGTTGTACTGCGGGCGGAGGTGGCGAGGCGGCAACAGGCGTCGGTAATGGCGCACTGACCCACGCCGGCAGTGGCGCTTCACTGTGCGCGGTTTCGGCTTCGGCCGGAGGCAGGTTATCCAGTGCCAACGGCGCATCAATCGCCTCAACAGACGTATTCAGCGGCACGTCTATCCAGAGCATCCAGCGGTCACCTGCCGCTTCAAGGCGGTCAGCCACTGTCAAGCTATTGCCCAGGCCGACCAGCAGGACTTGCACATCCGTGCCCGAGTTCTCCACCCGCCAGGAAATGCTCCGGCCATCGCGCTGCAACCGCCCCTGCTGCAGTTCACCGGCCAGCTGGGTATCTTTCAGGCGCAGGCTGACAGTGCCACTTTCTTCGTTACGCTGATAGGCCGCGCTGCGATCCAGCAGCAGCTGCAGCACCAAGCCACGGCCATCGTGTTGCGGCAGCACGTCGAGTATCTGCACCGGCGACGGTACCGCCGAAGCGGGCGCCACGGGCAGCGTATCGGTGGTCACCTCAGGCGCTGCGCTGAGCAGCCGATCAACCAACAGGCCAAGTAGCACAGCGAGCACGGCCACCACCGCCAGCACGACAACGCTGCGGCGCAGACGCTCATATCGGTCACGGCGGGTCACAGCGGTTTCATCCACCGCGTACAGCCCATCCAACTGCAGCCGCTCACTGGGTGCGGCGCGCCGGGTTTCCAGGTCACGCAGCATGTCGTTCACCAGGCTCATGGCAGCCACTCCCGCCAGTGCGCCAGCCAGGGCCACGCGCCCACAACCAACATAATCGACAACACACCGGCCAACATGCCCCACCCCAACCAGGGGGAGCGCCGATGCAGGAAAGGTTGCGCACCTTCAGTATCGCGCTGGGCGCGTTTGACATGGCTGACACGCACCTGCCGCACCCCCTCACCGAAGGCCACCATCAAGGCTTTATGCGCCAGGATATTGAGCAATCGTGGAATACCGCCGCTGCCCTGTACCAAGCACCGCACTGCGGGCATTTCAAACAGCGACTCGCCACGATAGCCGGCCACCGCCAGACGTTCGTTCAAGTAACGGCTGGTGTCTTTGACATCCAACGCACGCAGTTGATAGGAAAAGGTGATGCGCTGGCGCAGCTGACGAAACTCCGGACGCGCCAGGGTCGCATCCAGCTCGGGCTGGCCGAACAGCACCACCTGCAGCAGTTTGGCCCGCTCGGTTTCCAGGTTGGTCAGTAGACGCAGCGCTTCCAGAGTCGCGGTAGGCAGTGCCTGGGCCTCATCCATCAGCAGCACCGTGCTCTTGCCGGCGGCGGCCAGCTCAATCAGCCGTCGGTGCAGGGCCTCAAGCACTGCCTGGGCATCCAGGTCTTCGACCCCCTCAATGCCCAGCTCCCGTGCCAGCGCCTGACGCAGCCCCGTCGGTCTCATGCCCGGATTAGGTAGATAGGCCAGCTGAAAGTGCTCAGCGTCCAGCTCATTCAGTAACGTGCGACAGAGAAGTGTCTTGCCGGTGCCCACTTCCCCTGTGACTTTGATAAACCCTTCACCTTCACCGAGCGCTACGCGCAGCAGGTTGAGGCACGCCTGGTAGGGCGCCAGCTGCACCAGAAAACCGGTATTCGGGGTCAGCGCGAAAGGCTTTTCGTGCAGACCAAAGAAGGCTTCATACATCGGCCTATCTCAGCTCTTTGAAGGTTTGCGCACTCTTGCGCAGCTCGTTCAACCAGACCTCATCACTGACCACCTGCGGCCGCATGAGAATCACCAGTTCGCTCTGCTGCAGCGCTTTGCGCTGTTGTTTGAACAGGTTGCCGACGATCGGCAGGGTGCTGGCCCAGGGAATGCTGGCGTCGGTGTTTTCGTTGTTGTTCTGCAGCAGGCCGCCAATCACCACCACCTGGCCACTGCGGGCACGCACGATGGAGTCCGACTGGCGCGTGGTGGACAACGCCAGCGGCAGGTTGAACACATTGTCTTCGCCCAGGGTGATGGTCTTGTTCTGATCACGCACGCGGCTGACGGTCGGCCGCACATGCAGGGTCACTGTATCGTTCTGATCGATCTGCGGCGTGACGTCGAGGGAGATGCCGGAGAAGAATGGCGTCAAGGTGATGTCCTGGGTCGGCTCAGTAACGCCGCCCACCGTGGCCGTGGAGCCGGTGGAGGAGACATTGGTGACAAAGAATTCGTCAGTCCCCACCTTGATCACCGCTTTCTGGTTATTCAACGTGGAGATACGCGGACTGGAGAGCACACGCACCTCACCTTGCGTCTCCAGCAACTCGATCAGCCCGGTGAAATCCCCCAAGGTCAGGGCAATGCCAAACACGCCATTGACCCCGGTTGGGCCACTCAGCGCAGCAGCACCCAGGTTACTGCTCACATCGCCCCCAATCTGGTCCCAGCTGATGCCGGCTTGGAAGCCGTCGGAGAGCTGCACCTCGAGGATTTTGGTCTCCAGAATCACCTGCCGCTGCAGGTTGATCTGGGCCTGCTCAAGAAAGCGCGCGACGTTTTCTTGAGCAGCGCTGTGCGCCCGCACGACCAGTAGACTGGCCTGCGGGTTGACCATCACGCTGCTGTTGCTGTCACCCGCCACGATCATTTCCACCACCTGACGCACTTCATTCCAGAAGTCGACATTGCTGGAGGTGCTGACCTGGCTGGCATTCAGGGTGGTCACGGTGTTGCTGCCACCACTGCCACCACTGTTGCTGCTGCCGGGGTTGCTGCTGGTGCTTTCCACCTGCCCGGAGCTAACCCGCGTATCGGTCTGGCCGATGCGTTGCAGGTTGAGGTAGTTGATGTCGTAGCTGCGGGTGATCACCTGGTTGGGCAGGATCTGGTAGCCATAGCTGGTACGGCGGAAGTCATAACCGTAACTGTCGCGCACCGCTGCGAGCACTTCATCGAGGGTGACACGACGCAGGCTGAAGGTAATGGTGCCACTCACGTCCGGGTGCACCACTAGGTTCTGCCCAGCGCCCTCCATCAGGCTGAGAAAAAACTCACGCGCCGGCATGTCCTTGGCCGCTACATCAAAACGCGGACCGCTGCTGAAACCACTGCCCAGCGGCGGAATCAGCGCCGCTTGCACGGCCAGCGGCGGCATCACCTTGGGCGTGGCCTGGGCCTGCTTGAGGCTGTCGTCCAGCAACTTGCCGCTCTGCTCATAGAGTTGCGCGTCACCATCCTTGAAGGTCTGGCAGGCCACAAGCAGGCAGCTCAGGCTCAACAGGCAGACACTGGGCAAAAATCTGATCATGGGCAGCATCGGCTCGGTTGCATAACGGGTTCAACCAGGCGCAGCAGCTGTTGCTGGCCCTGGCGCTCAATCAATACGGACTGTGCGTGAATGGCCAGCACGCGGGCATCGGCATAACGCTCACCAACCCGCACGCTCTGCCCGGCGATTATCGCGCGGCTGCCCTGGGCACTGCGCACGATGGCCTGCAAAACCAGCGGGCTGCTGCCACTGGCTGCCACTGCCGCAGGTAAAAGCTCACTCGGCGGCTGTGTCGGGTCGATACGCGGATTGCCGGCCAACGCAGCGCTACTGAGCAGCACGCTCAAAAACAGGACTTTAAACACCGACCCACCCCGCATGTCGACTCAAGGTATAGAGTTTCAGGCGGATACTGGCCTTACTGGGGCCGGCCTCGCCCACCTGATAATCGAGGTTGTCCCAGTTAAGTTGCCAACCACTAGCTTGAACCGCCTGCAGGTAATTCAGCAGGTCGAAATAACCGCCTTCCAGCTGCAACTCCAAGCCATGCCTATAGAGGGTCACTGCAGCAGGGCTGGGGGCATCATTGCTCGCTGCGGGTGCAGCAGCAGGCTCGACGGGGGCCAACTGCACCGGCTCACTGAAGCTGCTCATGCCCAGCACGCGCAGCTGCGGTTGCTTGCGCAACAGCTCCTGTAACACCGTCTGCATTTTCTGTGGGGTAACCAGTTCCGCGGTGTACTGGTCGATTTGCTGGACAAGCGCTTCGCGGCTCGCCGATGCGGCCAGCAAGGCGCTGCGGTATTGCAGGTTGGGATCTGCATCAATACGCTGCTGCAATTCCTGCCGGGCAATCTCTGCCGCCACGCGCCGCTCTTCGGCCAGTTGCCAACTACTCTGTTGCTTGGCCAGGCGCACGCTGAGCGGGTCGCCAATCAGCAACACATAAAGCATGCCGAGCAGAGCCAAGCCCACGCCATACGTCAGCCAGCGCTCACGCGTAGCCAACCCCTGCCAACGCTGTAGCCACTTATTCATTGCCGGCCTCCTGATCCTTCAGCTGGGACGAGAGGTCAAAGTGCAGCAACAGGTCTTCACCGCGCAGCACATCAAAGCGGGCAAATTCACGACCACTGAATACCGCACTCTGCCCCAGGCGCTGCAAGTACTGCGGCAACAACTCCTGATCCTGGCTGCGCCCTTGCAGGCGCATATGCCGGCCACCCTCACGCAGGCTGATGCCGCTCAGCCACAGGCCGCTTTGTGGATGCTGCTCGGTCAGAGCCGTTAGCGGGGCAACAAACCCTGCGCTGCGCTGGCTGCCGAGCAGCTGCAAATAGGCGATAAGACGCTGCAACTCGCGGTTATCGCGCTCGCGGGCAGACAACTCTTCGGGCAGGCGGGCATCCAGCTGCGGCTCGACAAAATTGCCACTCGCAGCCTGCAACTGGGCTTCCTCCTGCTGCGCTTGCGCCTGCTTATCGACCAAACGCTGTGCGCCCTGATGCAGCTGCCAGGCCTGCCAACCGGCATGGGCCAGACACAGCAGGAGTAAGGCACCCAGGCCCAGCAACATCTGTGTACGGTTCGGTTCGGACTGTTGCGTGCGTTCAATCTGGAAGAGGTTGAGGTTTTGCATCAGCCGGCCTCCTGCCTCAGGGCCGCACCCACGGCGCCCATGCAATAAGCCTGCTCTTGTTCGGATAACTCGGCACTGGCCTGCCCGGGGAAGAGTTCACGCAGATCCAGAGGCTGCAGCTTGACCGCTAAACCACTGGAAAGAGCCTGCAGAGACTCAGCGCCATTGCGCTTCATCGGTAACAGCAATAGCCGGTTTATATAGCCTTTACCAAGCTGGCTTTCGTAATAATCGAGGGAGCGCTGGATCTCCAGGGTCATGGCCGAGAACTCCTGATCCACATGGTCCAGCCCCTGCTCAATACGCCGCGCCATATACAGGTCAGCACCATGCTGCACGGCAATCAGTCCCTCGCTGGAACGCAATCGCAGCAGCGCCAGGCTCATACCCTCGCTACCCGCCAGCAGACCAAGATTGCGGAAGGCCATTTCAGTGACATCAATACTGCCCAAGTGCAATCCAGCCTCACTGCACATAGTGTTCCATGCATGCATCCGCGCCTTGTTCAGGACGGCACAGTAGGCCATGCGCGAGCGACCTCGGTAGGCATCCTCGGGCAGGCTGAATGCATCAACCACAACGTTGTCGATGGGCTCGTCGATTAGCTCCTTGACCCGCCAGCGCATGGCATCGCGCAGTTCGGCGGCGGGCACATCGGGACTATCGAGCAGCAGCATCTGGTAGGTTGCGGGGTGCAATAAAAGGTTGACCGGCATGCCGGCAAAACCCAACTCATGGACCAAGCGCTTTAGCAGCGCGGGCTGTTCGGCAGCCTCAGCCTCATGGAACTGGCACTCCAACAAACGCGGGGGCACACCGGGCTCACGCAGTACACGGGCCAGTGCAATACCTTCGGGGCTGGTTTCGATACCCAGCAATCCATTTGCGGTTTTTATATTTTTTTTCGCAAACCACGCCAACTGCACAATCGCTCACCCATTGCCGCGCAGGCAACTCAGCCTGCAACGCATTTTAGAATAGTTGTTCAGACACGACCCTGAGCCTGGTCAATGTTCCATGCCACTTTGCTTTTGCCAGCGCCCCAAACGCCGGGAGTAGAGCCCTGCAGATAAAAAAATCAAAAGGCCACCCCACTGACAACCTGTATACCACATACCGCATGAACCTAGTTCAGTAAGGCCCACCCAAAGCCCCTGCAGGCGAAATGCGCCAGAGCAATGCACGATAATCGTGCGCGTGCACAGCTACGGATCACCAGACACCCTCGATTACCGCCGCCCACGCCCGCTGAAACCCTACAACCCAGCGTGGCCGCACTCTGCAGCCAACGTAATAAAACTGGCACACAGTCTGCATAGACTCAAGCATTCCCAGTTTTGGGGACCTTGGTACAGGCAGGCCGGGGATTCCCCTCTTTTATTGCTCCACCAGGCTGACCAACAGCCGCCAGCGCCCGTCCACCTCCTCAGCGCGCCACTCTCCGCGCAATGGACGGGCCGCCACCACTCTCAGTAGTAAGTCCTTTCTCTCGCGCTGCAAACGCCAATTGGCCAACCGCCCCTGTACCTGCAACTGCCCCTGCTGCTGGCGACCAAAACTTTGCAGACGCAGGATAAATACGCCACCGGCGTGCTCTTCGCGCGGCACCGGCTCGACGTTGAACCACAATTCAAGCCCCTGCTCGCGCACGTTTACCTGCTCTAGCCATAGCGGGTCAGGCTGCAGCAGCCGGCCGATCATCAAACCAATCAGAAAACCAAACAGAGCCAATGAAGCAATCACTCGCACCCACGGACGGGGGCGCGGGTCTGTAGAATGCTGCTCGTCTTCAAGCTCGGAGCCGCGCATGTTTCACGTCATCCTTTTTCAACCGGAAATTCCACCCAATACCGGCAACATTATCAGGCTCTGCGCCAACAGCGGCTGCCACCTGCACCTGATCGAGCCGCTGGGCTTCGAACTGGATGACAAACGCCTGCGCCGTGCCGGCCTGGATTATCACGAATACGCCACCCTGCAGCGCCACGCCGACCTCGACAGCTGCCTGGCCAGCATCGGCCAGCCACGGGTATTCGCCTTTACCACCAAGGGCTCGCAAGCATTCCACCAGGTCAGCTACCAGCCCGGCGACGCCTTCCTGTTCGGCCCTGAGAGCCGCGGCCTACCGCAGGAGATTCGCGACAGCCTGCCGCCCGAACAACGCCTGCGCCTGCCAATGCGCGAAGGCTGCCGCAGCCTGAACCTGTCCAACACCGTTGCCGTGGCGGTCTATGAGGCCTGGCGGCAGCAGGGTTTTGCCGACGCTCAATAGCGCCCATAAAAATTGTCGGGAGCGCTTTTTAACGTCGCACCGCAACGGCCCGCAGGGTGGCCGCCAGGGATGGCAGGCAATAAAAAACGCCCCGTAGGGCGCTTTTGTTCCAGCCGCAAACCTTAGTGTGCAGTGGCCACTTCGCCGGCCTGCTGCATGCGCTGCAGCTCCTGGGCGTAGAGGGCATCGAAGTTCACCGGAGCCAGCATCAGCGCCGGGAACGAGCCACGCACAACCAGGCTGTCCAGGGTTTCGCGGGCATACGGGAAGAGGATGTTCGGGCAGAACGCGCCCAGGGTGTGGCTCATGGAGGCAGCGTCCAGGCCCTTGATCAGGAAGATGCCGGCCTGCTGCACTTCAGCGATAAAGGCGGTTTCTTCGCCCGTTTTCACGGTAACCGAGAGGGTCAGCACCACTTCGTGAAAGTCGCCATCCAGCGCTTTCTGACGGGTGTTGAGGTCCATCGCGACGCTAGGCGCCCACTCCTGACGGAAGATTTCCGGGCTCTTCGGCGCCTCGAAGGACAGGTCACGTACATAGATACGCTGCAGGGAGAATTGCGGGTTTTGTTCGCCCTGAGCGGCGCCGTTGCTAGCTTGTTCTGTCATGGCAAAGCCTTCTTGTCGTTAGGTACGGATAAACAGGGAATTAAGCCTTGAGCAGCGCGTCGAGCTTACCGGCGCGCTCCAGGGCGTAAAGGTCATCGCAACCACCCACATGGGTGTCACCAACCCAGATCTGCGGCACTGAGGTCTGCCGCGCCTTGCGGGTCATTTCCGCACGCACATCCGGCTTGCCATCAACCTTGATCTCGTTAAAGGCCACGCCTTTATGCGTCAGCAGTTGCTTGGCACGGATGCAGTACGGGCACCAATCGCTGGAATAGATGACGACAGGCTGCATCTCACTTCACCAGCGGCAGATTGTCACCGCGCCAGCTGGCAACACCGCCAGACAGCTTGGCTGCAGTGAAACCAGCCTTTTTCAGATCGCGGCATACAGAGCCAGCGTGCTGGCCCATGGCATCGACCACGATGATGGTCTTGGCCTTGTGCTTATCCAGCTCAACCATGCGGCTAGCGAGTTTTTCGAAGGGGATATTCAGCGCGCCGACGATATGACCGGCGGAAAAGTCCTTCTGGGCGCGAATATCCAGCACCACGCCCTGCTCGCTGTTAACCAGCGCAGTCAGCTCGCGGCTGCTCAGGCTCTGCCCGCCCTTGCGCGCTTCGGTGAAGATCAGCAGCGCGAGCAGGGTCACGAACAAACCGCTCAGGACATAGTGAGTAGTGGCAAATTCAATCAAGTTGGCAAGCATTGTGCGGTTCCGGGGCGGTAAAATGTCGGCCAGTATACACAGCCGCACAGGTCGGCCAAACCCCGCCCGGCGGTGACGTTTGCCGTACTTGGCCGTAAAATGCCCAGCCTTGTTTCCCGCCCATCGACCCAGAGCGAACCAGCTTTATGAGCGCAACGCCCAAACCCCTGGTACTGATCATCCTCGATGGCTTCGGCCACAGTGACAGCCCCGAATCCAACGCCATCATGGCGGCCAACACGCCAGTCTACGACCATTTGCGCGCCACCCAGCCCCACGGCCTGATTTCGGGCTCGGGCATGGACGTGGGCCTGCCAGACGGCCAGATGGGCAATTCCGAGGTCGGCCATATGAACCTTGGCGCGGGCCGCGTGGTGTATCAGGACTTCACCCGGGTGACCAAAGCGATTCGCGATGGCGATTTCTTCACGAATCCAGCCATCACTAGCGCCGTGGACAAAGCCGTGAGCACCGGCAAGGCCGTACATATCCTCGGTTTGCTCTCCGATGGCGGCGTACACAGCCATCAGGACCATCTGGTGGCCATGGCCGAACTGGCCGCCCAGCGCGGGGCCGAGAAAATTTACCTGCACGCGTTCCTCGACGGCCGCGACACCCCGCCGAAAAGCGCACAACCGTCCATCGAGCTGCTCGACGCCACATTCGCCAAACTCGGCAAGGGCCGCATCGCCAGCCTTTGTGGCCGCTACTTCGCCATGGACCGCGACAATCGCTGGGACCGCGTAGAACAGGCCTATGGGTTGCTGGTCGATGGCAACGGCCAGTTCAACGCCGCGACTGCCGTGGACGGCTTGAATGCCGCCTACGAGCGCGACGAGAGCGATGAATTCGTTAAAGCCACCACCATTGGCGAACCAGTGCAGATGGAAGACGGCGACGCCGTGGTGTTTATGAACTTCCGTGCTGACCGCGCCCGCGAACTGACCCGCGCCTTTGTCGAGCCCGGCTTCAAGGAATTCGAGCGCAAGCGTGTGCCGCAACTGGCTGGCTATGTCATGCTTACTCAATACGCCGCGAGCATCCCGACGCCCAGCGCCTACAAACCGGAAGCCCTGACCAACGTGCTCGGCGAATACCTGGCGAATAACGGCAAGACCCAGCTGCGCATCGCCGAAACCGAGAAATACGCCCACGTCACCTTCTTCTTCTCCGGCGGCCGTGAAGAACCGTTTGCCGGTGAAGAACGCATCCTGATCCCTTCGCCAAACGTCGCCACCTATGACCTGCAGCCGCAGATGAGCGCGCCGGAAGTCACCGACAAAATTGTCGACGCCATCGAAAATCAGCGCTATGACGTGATCATCGTCAACTACGCCAACGGCGACATGGTCGGCCATACCGGCGTGTTTTCTGCCGCCGTGGCCGCGGTGGAATGCCTGGACGGCTGCGTCGGGCGCATCGTCGCGGCGCTGGACAAGGTTGGTGGTGAAGCACTGATCACCGCCGACCACGGCAACGTCGAGCAGATGGCCGATGAAAGCACCGGCCAGGCGCACACCGCGCATACCTGCGAACCGGTGCCGTTTATCTATGTTGGCAAGCGCCCAGCGACTATCCGCCCGGGCGGCGTGCTGGCCGATGTGGCGCCGACCCTGCTAACCCTGATGGGCCTGCCAGTACCAGCGGAAATGACCGGCACCAGCATTGTCGAACTGAACTGAGTCGCTGCTCGCAGCCAGGTGCAACGCCTGGCCTGCGGGCAAACTGCCGGCTGCTTAACGCTGTCGATTTGCCCCCGTGGGCAGCACCGATGACTTGCAGCTTGCCGCTGCATTTTTAGGCATACTAGGCGCATCCTTGCCCAGGTGCTGCCAGCCCCATGTTTCGTGCCCTCGCCCTTATTTGCCTGACCCTCCTGCTGACGCCTGCCCTCGCCGACGAAAAGAGCGATGCGCAGAAACAACTGGACGCCGCCAGCGCCGATGTTGCCGAGCTGAAGCAACTGTTGGAAAAACTGCAGCAGGAGAAATCCGGCGTGCAGAAAGACCTGAAAAAAACCGAAAGCGAGATGGGCCAGCTGGAGAAACAAGTCAAAGGCCTGCAGCAGGACCTGAAAAAGAGCGAAGAGGAAATCCAGCGCCTCGATAAAGAGAAAAAAAAACTTGAGGGCGCGCGCCTTGAGCAACAGCGCCTGATCGGCATCCAGGCCCGCGCCGCCTATCAGAGCGGCCGCCAGGAGTACGTCAAGCTGCTGCTCAACCAGCAGAATCCGGAAAAATTCTCGCGCACCCTGACCTACTACGACTATCTCAGCGAAGCGCGCATGGAACAACTCGCAGCCTTCAATGAAACCCTGCGCCAATTGGCCAATGTCGAGCTGGATATCGCCGACCAGAAGAACCAGCTACTGGAACAGAAAAGCGCTCTGGATGGCCGCCGCGAACAACTCGCCAGCGTGCGCAAAGAGCGCCAGCTGGCCCTGGCTAAGCTGAGCAAGGAATTCTCCGCCCGCGACCAGAAGCTCAAGGCCCGCCAGCAGGAACAAGCCAATCTGACGCGCGTGCTGAAAACCATCGAGGAAACCCTCGCCCGTCAGGCCCGCGAAGCTGAAGCCGCGCGCCAGCAAGCCCTGCTCGCCGAACGCGAAGAACCGCGCAGTAGCACTAATCCCGCTTCGACGGGTCCACTGGTGAGCTCCGGCGCAAGCTTTGGCGGTCCGTTCGCCAAAGCCCGCGGCAAATTACCCTGGCCGGTTAATGGTCGCCTGGTGGCCCGCTACGGCACGCCACGCGGCGGCGATGCCCGCACCAAATGGGATGGGGTGTTGATCGGCGCCTCCGCCGGTAGCCAGGTGCACGCCGTACATGGCGGGCGCGTGGTGTTTGCCGACTGGTTGCGTGGCGCCGGGCTTCTGGTCATTCTCGACCATGGTAACGGCTACCTGAGCCTCTACGGGCATAACCAGAGCCTGCTCAAGGATGCCGGCGACGTGGTCAAAGCAGGCGAAGCCATCGCCACCGTTGGCAACAGCGGCGGCCAGGAAGCCCCAGCACTGTATTTCGCAATTCGCCAGCAGGGCCGCGCGATCGACCCCGCTCAATGGTGCCGCGCACAAGGATAGCGGGCCGTTTAAAAACGTTAGCGAGGCAGCCGAGGCTATGCGAAAACAGGCGAAAAGCGGAGTTTACGAGCTGTAAATGAGCATTTGAGACGCCGCGTCCCGGCCTGTTTTTAACGACGCATCGGCAACGCAGGTAGTTTTTCGACGAGCCCGCGTGCTGTGATTACCGATTTAGGACAGGAGTAAGTTCGACATGCCGCATCTGTTCCGCCTCACCACCCTCGCGCTGGCCGTCACCCTGCTGGGCAGCACCGCAGTGTTTGCCGCGCCAGCCGCAGCACCGGCCAGCGCCAACGACAGCGCACCACTGCCGCTGGACGATCTGCGCACCTTTGCCGAGGTAATGGACCGTATCAAGTCTGCCTATGTAGAGCCGGTCAGTGACAAGACCCTGCTGGAAAACGCGATCAAGGGCATGCTCAGCAACCTCGATCCACATTCGGCCTATCTAGAGCCGGAGGCCTTCCGCGATCTGCAGGAAAGCACCAGCGGCGAATTTGGCGGCCTGGGTATTGAGCTCGGCACCGAAGATGGCTTTCTCAAGGTGGTCTCGCCAATTGATGACACACCGGCGTCTGCCGCAGGCATCCAGCCCGGCGACCTGATCGTGAAGATCGATGGCCAGCCAACCAAGGGCCTGTCGCTGATGGAAGCCGTCGAGAAGATGCGCGGCAAAGCTGGCAGCGATATCGAACTGACCCTGGTGCGCGAAGGTGCCAAGCCTTTTGATGTTGAACTGACGCGCGCAGTAATCAAGGTCAAGAGCGTGAAAAGCCAGCTGCTCGACGACGGCTACGGCTATGTGCGCATCACCCAGTTCCAGGTCAACAGCGGCGAAGAAGTCGGCAAGGCCCTGGCCAAGCTGCGCAAGGAAAACGGCAAGAAGCTGCGCGGCCTGGTGCTCGACCTGCGCAATAACCCCGGCGGCGTGCTGCAGGCGGCGGTAGAAGTCACCGACCACTTCCTCAAAAAGGGCCTGATCGTCTACACCGAGGGGCGTATCGCCAACTCTGAGCTGCGCTTCAATGCCGACCCTGCTGACGCCAGTGAAGGCGTGCCGCTGGTGGTACTGATTAACGGCGGCAGCGCCTCGGCCTCGGAGATCGTCGCTGGCGCCCTGCAGGATCACAAACGCGGCGTGCTGATGGGCACCGACAGTTTCGGCAAGGGCTCTGTGCAAACCGTACTGCCGTTAAATAACGACCGCGCACTGAAGCTGACTACTGCGCTGTACTTCACCCCTAATGGTCGCTCGATCCAGGCTCAGGGCATCGTGCCAGATATCGAGGTGGCGCGCGCCAAACTGACCCGCGAGCAGGATGAAAGCGGCATCAAGGAAGCTGACCTGCAGGGTCACCTGGGCAACGGCAACGGTGGCGCAGACAAGCCGAGTAAGGGCAAGACCAGCACCCCGACACGCCCACAGGATGACGACTACCAGCTCAGCCAGGCACTCAATCTACTCAAGGGCCTGAGCGTTACCCGCGGCGACTGATCTTCAGATCAACATCCGTAGGAGCGGGCCATACCCGCAATACTGCAGCCAAGAAAAAGCCCGGCCTTGATTACTCAAGGCCGGGCTTTTTAATAACGCCTGAAATTACAGGTAGTTATTAGTCATCTCATCGATAAAGCCTTCGGCACGCAATTCGTCCAGAGCCTTCTGCAGACGCTGCACCACCTCATCCGGGGTGTCCTTGTTCAGTGCCAGGTACAGCTCAGCCTCGTTGAAACGCAGCGCGGTATTCAGACCGCTGACACCATCCTGCTTGGCCAGGTAGCGACCAACCGGGTCGGTGGTGGCCCACAGGTCGATCTTGCCGCTGAGCAGTTTCTTAATGTTCTCCTGATCACGCAGTGCATTGATCGGGCTCAGACCCTGGCTTTCCAGATGCTGGCTGACCGCGTCGTTCTTGTAGGCACCGATTTGGTACTGCGCGGCATCCTTGAGGCTGGCGACGCTGAGGTTATTACCCGGCGCAGCCAACAGCACCCAACCAGTTTTCGCCAATGGCCCCACCCACTTGAACAGTGGCTGACGCTCTGCGGTGAAGGTGGTGGAGAACAAGCCGTAGTTGGGCTTGTCCAAGGTCAGGCGATACAGGCGATCCCAAGGGAAGCGCAGGGTCAGGGTGTAGTTGATGCCGGCACGTTTGAACATCGCCCGCACGATCTCGGCACTGATGCCGTCAATACCGTCGTCACGGGCAAAGTTCTTGTCATCCACCGCCATGTTGAACGGCGGGAAGTTCTCGGTCAGCAACACCACTTTGTAATCAGCTGGCAGCTCTGCGCGGGCTGCACAGGCACTCAGGACAAGCCCGAACAACAGGCTGGCTTTCAGGATTTTCAACATAAGTCATTCCGCTCGCATGAATTGTGATTATGGCTAGCGGCATCCCTGCTCGGGCGATGCCCGGCGACGTATGGTACTTGGCGTCAACCATCCATGGCCGCGAGCCGGTTTGTGACCGACCCGCTGGTGCTACGTATTACAGGTAGTTGTTCAGAATCTCGTCGACAAAGCCTTCGCTGCGCATCTTGTCCAACTCGGCTTGCAGCTTCTGTACAACCTCGTCCGGCACCTCTTTGTTCAGCGCCAGATACAGTTCTGCGCTATCGAAACGCAGAATGGTTTTTAGACCGGACACACCTTCCTGCTTGGCAAGATAGCGGCCAGCTGGGTCACCGGTGGCCCACAGGTCAATCTGACCAGCCATCAGCTTCTTGGCGTTTTCCGTGTCGCGCAAGGCGGTAATCGGCTCCAGGCCTTTCTCCACCAGGTGCTCGGCAATCGCGTCGCCTTTATAGGCACCGACCTTGTACTGCTTGGCGTCGTCCAGGCTGTTCAGGGTAATGCTGCTATCGGCCTTGCCAAGCATAACCCAGTCATCTGGACCGATTGGACCGACCCACTTGAACAGTGCTTCACGCTCCGGCAGGCGCGCGGCAACGAACACGCCATAGCCCGGTTTTTCCAGCGCTAGCTTGTAGATGCGATCCCAGGGGAAACGCAGGGTCATGTTGTATTGAATGCCCGCGCGCTTGAACATCTCGCGGATGATATCCACGGCAATGCCGTCGATATTGTCTTCCTGGGCGAAGTTCTTGCCGTTGATCGCCATGTTGTAAGGCGGGAAATTCTCGGTCAGCAGGACCAGGCGGTAGTTCGGGTCAATTTCGGCCCGAGCACTGCCCGCGAGCACCATAACTGTGCCAGCGAGGGCGACTAGTAATTGTTTGAACATGATGTCTCACATCGATAGTTGGGCTGAGCATGCAAGCATACCCAGCACGTCCGACTAAGCCCAGCCCAGGTTTTACGCAGGTAGGGACTCAAGAGGCTTACAGATAACCGTCTTTGATCTTGCCCAGCTCACCTTGAGCGCGCATATCGTCCAAGGCTTTCTGCAACTTTTGCACCACACCATCGGGCGTCTCTTTATTCAGCGCCAGGTAGAGGTCAGCACTGTTGAAACGATGCACCACCTTGAGCGCGCCCAGTGGCGACTGCTTGGCCATATAGCGCCCGCCAATTTCATCGGTGGCCCACAGGTCGATCGTTCCTTTCTCCAGCTTGTTGAGGTTTTCCTTGTCCTGCAGGCTGGTTTGCACCGTAACACCACGTTCGATCAGAAACTGCGAAATCGCATCATTGCGATAGCCGCCAATCTTGTACGCACCGGCCTGATCTAGGCTGTTCAACGTAATTCTGCTATCGGCCTTGGCCAGCAACACCCAGTCGCTCACGGCAATCGGCCCAACCCACTTGAACAGCGACTCACGGTCCGGCGTACGAGTCGTGGAAAACACCCCATACCCTTTGCTCTCTAATGCCTGCTTGTACTGACGATCCCAGGGGAAGCGCAGGATCATCTGGCACTCCAGCTGCGCCTTGCTGCAAAGCGCACGTACGGTATTGCCGCTAATACCCTGAACATCAGCATCCTTGGCAAAGTTGCCACCGTTAGCCGCCATGCTGAACGGTGGCAGGTTTTCAGTCAGCAGAACTAAAGGCTCTGCGCGAGCCAGGCTGACGGCACACAACAGCCACACTGCGGTGAATAGCCGGATAGCGGACATAAGAACTCCGTGTATAGAAACGCCATTTATAGAAAGGGGGCCGCTGCGGGATGCTGAATGCATCAACCCGAACGCAGACATTCTGATTTTAGCGGGCGAGTCGACATTTTGCTGTCGACTCGCCCGCAGCAGTGGCCAGCAGGGCTGCCGGCCAGCGAGGTTTAGCGCACCACAATCCCGCGAGCAGCCATATACGCCTTGGCTTCCGGCACGGTGTATTCGCCGAAGTGGAAGATACTAGCGGCCAGTACGGCAGCGGCTTTGCCTTCGATAATACCGTCAGCCAAGTGTTGCAGGTTGCCGACGCCGCCGGAGGCGATCACCGGAATGCCGACCATTTGGCTGATTGCGCGGGTTACGCCCAGGTCGTAGCCACTCTTTACGCCGTCCTGGTCCATGCTGGTCAGGAGGATCTCGCCGGCGCCGAGGTCCTCCATCTTTTTCGCCCAGAGTACGGCGTCCAGGCCAGTCGGTTTGCGCCCGCCGTGGGTGAAGATTTCCCAGCGCGGAGTTTCACCCGGCTTAGAGACCTTTTTCGCATCGATGGCCACGACGATGCACTGCGAGCCAAAGCGCGAGGCGGCTTCGCCAACGAACTCCGGGGTGAAAACCGCAGCAGTGTTGATCGACACCTTGTCGGCGCCGGCATTGAGCAGGTTGCGAATGTCCTGCACGGTGCGCACGCCACCACCCACGGTCAGTGGAATAAACACCTGGCTGGCCATGCGCTCGACCGTGTGCAGCGTGGTATCGCGGCCATCGACGCTGGCGGTGATGTCGAGAAAGGTAATCTCGTCGGCGCCCTGCTCGTCATAACGCCGGGCAATTTCCACCGGATCGCCGGCATCGCGGATGTTCTCGAACTGCACGCCCTTGACCACGCGACCGTTGTCGACGTCGAGGCAAGGGATGATGCGTTTAGCCAGCGCCATGAGTTTGTCCTCAGCCCTTGTAGGAATCGCAGAAGGCTTGCGCCTCCGCGACATCCAGGGTGCCTTCATAGATCGCCCGACCGGTGATGGCGCCGATAATGCCTGGCGCCTTGGCGTCGAGCAGCGACTTGATGTCACCGAGATTGTGGATGCCGCCGGAAGCGATAACCGGGATCTTCGTGGCGGCGGCCAGCGCGGCAGTGAACGGTACGTTGCAGCCCTGCATCATGCCGTCTTTAGCGATATCGGTATAAACGATGGCGGACACACCGTCAGCTTCGAAACGCTTGGCCAGATCGATCACCTGCACGGTGCTGACTTCGGCCCAACCGTCGGTGGCAACGAAACCGTCTTTGGCGTCCAGACCGACAATCACTTTGCCCGGAAACGCCTTGCATGCCTCAGCGACGAACTCCGGCTGCTTGACCGCCTTGGTGCCAATGATCACGTAGCTGACGCCGGCTTTGATGTAATGCTCGATGGTTTCCAGCGAGCGGATACCACCGCCAATTTGAATCGGCAGGCTCGGATAACGCTTGGCGATGGCTGTGACCACCTCACCGTTGACCGGCTGGCCTTCGAACGCGCCATTCAGATCGACCAGGTGCAGTCGACGGCAACCACCCTCAACCCACTTGGCGGCCATGCTCACCGGGTCATCGGAGAATACCGTGGAATCTTCCATGCGGCCCTGGCGTAGACGCACGCAAGCGCCGTCCTTCAGATCGATAGCGGGGATAATCAGCATCGGTTGAACCTGCTCAAGTCGTGTGAATTCGGTGGGTCAGCTCTTTTCGAGTGCCCATAGGTCGCTTTCAATGCTCTCGAACCGTTCTTTCAGGTGAGTCTGCACATCGAAAATCGCCCGGTTGTAGTAGTGCGGCGCAATCTCACGGGCAAATAGCTCAAGCACCTCGGCGGCCTCGAAGCTACCCAGCTCCAGCTCGAAGCGATCAGCCATAAAGCGCTTGATCGCCAAACAGGCTTCACGCTCCTGCTCAGCGCTCAAGGTCATGATCGGCGGCTTGCTTTTGGCCCGGCTCATTTACCAGCGACCATCCCAGGCGGCAAAGTTTTGCAGCAGCTGCAGGCCGTGGGTATGGCTCTTTTCCGGGTGGAACTGCACGGCAAAGCGCGAGCCGTCAGCCAGGGCTGCCGCGAAATCCTTGCCGTAATGACCGCGACCAACCACCTGTTTGGGGTTGCCGGCCTGGATGTAATAGCTGTGCACGAAGTAAAAGCGCGCCAGGTCCGGGATGTTGTGCCACAGCGGGTGCTTGACCAACTGCGCCACCTCGTTCCAGCCCATGTGGGGCACCTTCAACGGCTCGCCGTCTTCGACCATGCTCTTGCCGAAGAAACGCACCTTGCCGGGAAACAGACCGATGCAATCGACACCATCGTTCTCTTCACTGTGCTCCAGCAGCGCCTGCATGCCCACGCAGATGCCGAGAAACGGACGGTCAGCGCTGACTTCACGCACCAGGCTGTCGAAACCCAGACGCTTGATCTCGGCCATGCAATCGCGGATCGCGCCGACACCTGGAAATACCACGCGGTCGGCTTCGCGAATCACCTGGGCATCGCTGGTGACCAGCACCTTACCGGCACCCACGTGCTCAAGCGCCTTGGCCACCGAGTGCAGGTTGCCCATGCCGTAGTCGATTACTGCAACTGTCTGCATTTACAGACAACCCTTGGTCGACGGCATCTGCCCAGCCATGCGCGGGTCCAGCTCGACGGCCATGCGCAGGGCGCGGCCGAAGGCTTTGAACACCGTTTCGATCTGATGGTGGGTGTTGGTGCCACGCAGGTTGTCGATGTGCAGGCTGATCAGGGCGTGATTGACGAAGCCCTGGAAGAACTCCTGAAACAAGTCCACGTCAAAACCACCGACCACGGCGCGAGTAAACGGCACGTGCATTTGCAGGCCCGGACGACCGGAGAAGTCGATCACCACACGCGACAACGCTTCATCGAGCGGCACATAGGAGTGGCCGTAACGAGTCATGCCCTTCTTGTCGCCAATGGCCTTGGTGAAGGCCTGGCCGAGGGTGATACCGACATCTTCCACGGTGTGGTGGTCGTCGATATGCAGGTCGCCCTTGCACTGGATGTCCAGGTCGATCAGGCCGTGACGGGCAATCTGGTCGAGCATGTGCTCAAGGAACGGCACGCCAATATCGAACTTAGCCTTGCCAGTCCCATCCAGATTGATCGAGACCTTGATCTGGGTCTCCAGGGTATTGCGCTCGACGGATGCCGTACGTTCGGCCATCACCAGCTCCAGAAAATCGTTGGGCGAAAGGGCCGACATTATAGGCCGATAAGCCGCCAACACTGAAGCCAGGACAGCAGAGACAAAAAATCCCGCCGACGCATGGGGCGCTGGCGGGATTTTCAGGGGAACGGCGGTTTACTGGAACAGCACAACCGTCTTCTGCAGAGTAATCCACACACCCCACGCCAGCGGAATACCGACCGCCAACCAAGCAGCAATAGCCATTGGCTTGCTTGCAGGGTCAGCTGACCATTCCAACTCGTGCGCGGCCAACGCTTTCTTCTCACCGTGAGCACGCTCAGCGGCCAGCTCGGCATCGGTCATGAAATACTTAGGCGCCACCGGACGCACTAGGGCGTTGCAGATGAAACCCAGCACCAGCAGACCGGCCAGGATGTACAGGGTGATGTCATAGGCCGCAGCCTTCGGCACGCCAATGCTCAGTTGGTATTCGCGCAGGTAATTGACCAACACAGGACCCAGCACACCTGCCGCCGCCCAAGCCGTGAGCAGACGACCATGGATCGCACCGACCATCTGCGTACCGAACAGGTCCGCCAGGTAAGCCGGCACAGTGGCGAAGCCGCCGCCGTACATTGACAGGATCAAGCCAAACGCCAGCACGAAAAGCGCCAGACTACCCAACTGACCGAGCACCGGCACGGCAGCGTAGAGTGCGAAGCCCAGGCCGAAGAACACGAAGTAGGTGCCCTTGCGCCCGATGAAGTCCGAGCAGGAAGCCCAGAAGAAGCGGCCACCAATGTTGAATAGGCTCAGCAAACCGGTAAATCCCGCGGCAATCGCGGCAATTTCTGCCAGTTGCGCAGCGTTCAGCTCGTTAAACGACAGGTCAATCCCGATCAGCTTGCCGGCAAATACCTCCTGCAGCAGCGGCGAAGCCATGCCAATGATGCCAATACCCGCCGATACGTTCAGGCACAGCACGGCCCAGACCAGCCAGAACTGTGGAGTTTTCGATGCGGTATTAACGTGCACATGACCCTGGGTGATCATCGCATTGCTGGCTTTGGCCGCCGGCGCTACCCAACCTGCGGGCTTCCAGCCTGTTGGTGGCACGCGATACGACAGTGCCCCGCCGATCATGAAGACAAAGTAGATAGCCGCCATCACCACGAAGACCTGCCACACCCCCACACTGGTGTCGCTAGCAAAATGGTTCATCAGCAGCGCCGCCAGGGGGGCGCCAACCATCGCACCGCCACCGAAGCCCATGATCGCCATACCCGTGGCCATGCCGCGCCTGTCCGGGAACCACTTGATCAGGGTCGATACCGGAGAGATGTAGCCCAACCCCAGCCCGATACCGCCAATTACCCCCGAACCTAGCCACAACAGCCATATCTGGTGGGTATAGATACCCAATGCGGAAATCAGCAGACCACCACACCAGCACAGTGCGGAAACCACACCTGCCTTGCGTGGACCGGCATGCTCAAGCCAGCCACCCCAAAGAGCAGCGGAGCAACCGAGGAAGACGAAGAACAGGGTGTAGATCCAGCCCAGCATGGAAATCTGCCAGTCGCAATTGCTGGCAAATATCTGCTCGAAGAAGCCTATATCCGCCGCGCAGGCGAGTGGTGCATCAATGCCGATCGCTTTCGACAACGGCAGCCAGAAGACCGAAAAGCCATAGGCCATACCAATACACAAATGAATGGCCAGGGCGGCCGGTGGAACGATCCAGCGGTTGAAGCCGGGCTTCGCGATGATGCGTTCCTTGGAGAGGAAGGCAGGCATCGCCGAGGCGCCGTCAAGGACGAGGGCGTCAGTCATAGAATTTTCTCTTATGTTTTCCAGGCAAGGCAGTACCTTGAAGCGCGCGCAGAATAGCGCGCACGTCGACGAGAGTAGCACTGCAATTTTTCACCCCAGCCCCACAAACCACTACCCATTAGTCGAATAGACCAACCCAAACAACACCGATAAGCGACCTCGATCCAGCAGATATCCGCCTCTCGCACGCAGAGGGCTGCACCTAGGCAAAACCCCGCATGCCAGCCGCTTCAAGACTTACGCAAGCGACGTGGGCATCGCTTGCAGAAGAACCGCAAACTGCCAGAAACAAGCAACCAAGACGCCAGCCCTTAACAGCAGCCATCCGCAACGTTCACACCAGCGGCACGCGTATAGCAGCCGGCTGTAACGGAATCGCTCAAAAACCGTGGAATAAGGGGAACCGGCTGCCGGCTTCATTATCCAAACGGCCAACGCCCACAACCTGCAGATCCAAACCACTCAGCGACGAGCCTCCAGGTTTCCGCCAGCCTGGCCACTGCTGGGTGCGTTGCGCGGCCGCCGTAAAAGCTGCTTGCAAAATCACCACGTAAACGGGACTGTCGGCGGTCCATGTAAAAGCGCTGGCGCTATACTCGCTGGCTTGAATTGCTGCTCTTCACCATTCAGTTTCGAAACAAGGATTCGCACATGAAAGCGCTCGGCAAAATTCTCGGCCTGTTTTTTCTCGGGCTATTGCTGATCATCGTGGCGCTGGGCTTTGCCCTCACCCACCTGTTCGATCCCAATGATTACAAAGACGAAATCCGCCAGATTGCGCGCGACAAGGCCAACCTGGAACTGACCCTCAAGGGCGATATCGGCTGGAGCCTGTTCCCCTGGCTCGGCCTGGAGCTGACCGACGCCACGCTCGCCAGCGCCAGCACCCCGGACAAACCCTTCGCCGACCTGCGCCTGCTCGGCCTGTCTGTGCGCGTGCTACCGCTGCTGCGCAAAGAAGTGCAGATGAGCGATATCCGCATCGACGGCCTCAACCTCAACCTGCAGCGTGACGAAAAAGGCCACAGCAACTGGGAAGATGTCGGTAAACCGGCCAACGCCGCGACCACAACAGCCGACACCCAACCAACAACCGGCGACAGCGCGCCGACGGCAAGCGCTACAACGGAAGCAAAAGGCAGCAGCCAGCCGCTGAAACTGGACATCGACAGCCTGATCGTCAACAGCGCGCGCATCGACTACCACGACGTGCAGAAAGGCCAGCAATTCAGCGCTGAAAGCATCCAACTGACCACCGGAGCGATACGCGAAGGCGCCGGTATCCCGATCAAACTCAGCGCGTTCTTCGGCCTCAACAAACCAGTGCTACGCGCACGCAGTGAACTGCAGGGCGAGTTACGCTTCGACCGCGCGCTCAAGCGCTATCAACTGGAAGACGCCAAACTCTCCGGCGAAGTGTCCGGTGAACCCTTCGACGGCCAAACTCTGAGCTATTCAGCCCAAGGCCAGTTGTTGGTCGACCTGGCCGCCCAGGTCGCCGAGTGGAACGGCCTGAAGTTCTCCGGCAACCAGCTACGCGCCCTTGGCGAGCTGAAAGTGCGCGACCTCGACAAGCAGCCCAAGCTCAGCGGCGGCCTGTCCATTGCGCCGCTCAACCTGCGTGAGTTCCTCAGCACCATCGGCCAGAAACTGCCGCCGATGACCGATGAAAAAACCCTCAGCCAGTTCGAACTGGTCACCCGCCTCAGTGGCACCGACAACAGCCTGACCTTCGAAGACCTCAAACTGACCCTGGATGACAGCCACTTCAGCGGCCAACTGGCAATTGCCGACTTCGCCAAGCAAGCCCTGCGCGTGCAGCTCAAGGGCGACCAGCTGAACCTCGACCGCTACCTGCCGGCGCCATCCAAAGACGCTAAGGACTCCGGCGCCGCACGCAAGGCCGAGGTCAAGGCCAGCGTCGCCAGTGCCGGGCAGAGCGGCAGCACACCGCTGCCCGATGCACCGACCCAGCATGCTTGGAGCAGCAGCGAAGTACTGCCGATCGAACTGCTGCGCAAGCTCGACGTACAGCTCAGCCTTGGCCTGGATCAGCTCACCGCCCAGCAGCAGGTCATCAGTAACTTCAGCGCCAAGGCGCAGAGCAAAGGCGGCCTGCTGACCCTGCAGGATGTGCGCGGCACTATTGGCAACGGCAGCTTCGACGCCAAGGCCAGCATCGATGTGCGCCAGGCAATCCCACTGCTCAGCGTGCAGAAGAACCTCAGCAACATCCAAGTAGAGCCCTTCCTGAAAAAGCCCGACCAGCCTTCGCCGGTCAAAGGCCTGCTGGATTTCAAAGCCAACCTGACCACCAGCGGCAACAGCCAGCGTGCCTGGATTGATGGGCTAACTGGCGATGCCAGCTTCCTGCTCAACGACGGGATGCTGGTCGACGCCAACCTGGAACAGCAACTGTGCCGCGGCATTGCCACGCTCAACCGCAAAGCCCTGAGCAGTGACCCGCGCGGCAAGGACACCCCCTTCGAAACCCTGCAAGGCAGCCTGAGCCTACGCAACGGCGTCGCCCACAACCCCGACCTCAAGGCCGTTATTCCGGGCCTGGCAGTTAGCGGCAATGGTGACCTGGACCTACGCATCCTCGGCCTCGACTACCGCGTCGGTATCACCATTACCGGTGACCAGCGCGAAATGCCCGACCCAGCTTGCCAGGTCAACGAGCGCTATGTCGGCATCGAATGGCCAGTACGCTGCCGCGGCCCGCTGGAAATGGGCGGTAAAGCCTGCCGCCTGGATCAGGATGGCCTGGGCAAGGTCGCCGCGAAACTGGCCGGCAACAAGCTCAGCGAGAAGATCGAAGAAAAACTCGGTGACAAGGTCAGTCCCGAGCTGAAAGACGCACTCAAAGGCCTGTTCAACCGATGAGCCCCGAGCAATTTTCCGCCGCGGTACTGAACTGGTACGACAGCCACGGACGCAAGGACCTACCCTGGCAACAGGGCATCACGCCATACCGCGTATGGGTCTCGGAAATCATGCTGCAGCAGACCCAGGTCAGCACTGTGCTCGGCTACTTCGATCGCTTCATGACCGCCCTACCGACGGTAAATGACCTGGCCGCCGCACCGGAAGACGAAGTGCTGCACTTGTGGACCGGCCTCGGCTACTACACCCGCGCGCGCAACCTGCAAAAGACCGCACAGATCGTTATGCGTGAACATGCCGGCGAATTTCCCCGCGATGTCGACCAGCTTACCGAACTTCCCGGCATCGGCCGTTCCACCGCCGGCGCCATCGCCAGCCTTAGCATGGGCCTGCGCGCACCGATACTCGACGGCAACGTCAAACGCGTACTGGCGCGCTATGTCGCCCAAGAAGGCTATCCGGGCGAACCGAAAGTGGCGAAGCAGCTATGGGATGTGGCCGAGCGCTTTACCCCGCACGCCCGAGTCAACCACTACACCCAGGCGATGATGGATCTGGGCGCCACGCTCTGTACCCGCAGCAAACCCAGCTGCCTGCTTTGCCCACTGAAAAGCGGCTGCCAGGCACACCTGCTCGGCCTGGAGATTCGCTACCCAATCCCAAAACCACGCAAGGCACTGCCACAAAAGCGCACGCTGATGCCGATCTTCGCCAACCGCCACGGCGAAGTGCTGCTCTATCGCCGCCCGTCCAGCGGCCTCTGGGGCGGCCTGTGGAGCCTGCCGGAGCTGGACGAAGCAACGGCCATCGCCTCGCTTGCCAGCCGTCACGCCCTGCAGCTCGGCGCACAACGCGAGCTGAGCGGCCTGACTCACACCTTCAGCCACTTCCAACTGGCCATCGAACCCTGGCTGATCCAGGTCGACGCCGCGCCAACCGCCGTGGCCGAGGCTGACTGGCTCTGGTATAACCTCGCCACCCCGCCGCGCCTGGGCCTCGCCGCCCCAGTGAAGAAACTGCTGAAGCGCGCGGCCGATGCACTCGCAGCAAATACTGGAGAAACGCCATGACCCGCACCGTACAGTGCCGCAAACACAAGCAGGAACTCCCCGGCCTGGACCGCCCACCGTATCCGGGCGCCAAAGGTGAGGACATCTTCAATAACGTCTCCAAACAAGCCTGGGACGAATGGCAGAAGCACCAGACCCTGCTGATCAACGAACGCCGCCTGAACATGATGAACGCCGAAGACCGCAAGTTCCTCCAGGCTGAAATGGACAAGTTCCTCTCCGGCGAGGAATACGCCCAAGCTGAAGGTTACGTACCGCCCAGCGAGTAACAGCCCCAGTTACCTGCAGGGGCAAACCACCCCTGCAGGTCACAATACCCCCGCAAAACCGCCTTCCGCAGCTAACCGCCCGTATTAATTAAATATTTTTCAAACTCACGCTTGACACCTACCCCTCAAATCCGTCTAATAGCGCCCCGTTAGCCCGGGTAGCTCAGTCGGTAGAGCAGGGGATTGAAAATCCCCGTGTCGGCGGTTCGATTCCGTCCCCGGGCACCAAATACAGAGAAACCCCAAGAGAATTAAACCTCCTTGGGGTTTTTTCTTGCCTGCGATTTACCGCTCAACAACTTAAAAACCCGCTGAAATTGTGCACGCGCGACAGCCAACTGCAGCCAAGCGACAGCGTGACCGGGTGAGCGCCCCCAGGCCGGTAAACGGCTTGGCGGTCAGCGAAACGCTATGCTAGCTTGACGCCTCGCCAGGAAGGCCACGCAACGCCTGAGCGCAACCGAAGAATAAGAGGACACTCCATGGCCGAGGCCACGCCCGCGCTGGAAATACGCGACCTGCATAAACGCTACGGCGACCTTGAGGTGCTCAAGGGCATCTCCCTCACCGCTCGCGACGGCGATGTGATTTCCATCCTCGGCTCTTCCGGCTCCGGCAAGTCGACCTTTCTGCGCTGCATCAACCTGCTGGAAAACCCGCACAAGGGGCAGATCATCCTTGCGGGCGAAGAACTCAAGCTCAAAGCTGCAAAGAATGGCGACTTGGTCGCCGCCGACAGCCGCCAGATCAATCGCCTGCGCAGCGAGATCGGCTTTGTCTTCCAGAATTTCAATCTGTGGCCGCACATGAGCGTGCTCGATAACATTATCGAGGCACCACGCCGCGTATTGGGGCAGAGCAAAGCTGAGGCCATTGAGGTGGCCGAAGCGCTGCTGGCCAAGGTCGGTATCGCCGACAAGCGCCACGTTTACCCGAATCAGCTTTCTGGCGGCCAGCAGCAGCGCGCGGCAATTGCCCGCACCCTGGCCATGCAGCCGAAAGTCATCCTGTTCGATGAGCCCACTTCGGCTCTCGACCCGGAGATGGTACAAGAAGTGCTTAATGTGATCCGCGCACTCGCCGAGGAAGGCCGCACCATGTTGCTGGTTACCCATGAGATGGGTTTTGCCCGTCAGGTGTCCAGCGAGGTAGTGTTTCTGCATCAGGGCCTGGTTGAAGAACAGGGCTCCCCGGAGCAGGTATTCGACAACCCGAACTCGGCGCGCTGCAAACAATTCATGTCCAGTAATCACTGAAAACACGGAGCAACTACGCATGCAGAACTATAAGAAGATCTTGCTGGCCGCGGCCGCCACCCTGGCATTCGGCACCAGCGCAGTAGCAGCGGACAAGCTGAAACTGGGTACCGAAGGCGCTTACCCGCCCTTCAACCTGATTGACGCCAGCGGCCAGGTTGGCGGTTTTGACGTGGAAATCGGCCAAGCCCTGTGCGCCAAGATGAAGGCTGAGTGCGAAGTAGTCACCTCCGATTGGGACGGCATCATCCCAGCCCTGAACGCGAAGAAGTTCGACTTCCTGATCGCCTCCATGTCGATCACCGAAGAGCGCAAGGCTGCAGTGGATTTCAGCGAGCCTTACTACACCAACAAGCTGCAGTTCATCGCGCCCAAAGGCGGCGACTTCAAGACTGATAAAGCCAGCCTGAAGGGCAAAGTGATCGGCGCCCAGCGCGCCACCATCGCCGGCACCTGGCTGGAAGACAACCTGGACGGCGTAGTTGATATCAAGCTGTACGACACCCAGGAAAACGCTTACCTCGACCTGTCCTCGGGCCGCCTCGATGGCGTACTGGCCGACACCTTCGTTAACTGGGAATGGCTGAAGAGCGACGCTGGCAAAAGCTTCGAATTCAAAGGCGACCCAGTATTCGACAACGACAAGATTGGCATTGCCGTACGCAAGGGCGACGCTCTGCGCGAGAAACTGAACGCCGCACTGGCCGAGATCGTGGCTGACGGTACCTACAAGAAGATCAACGACAAGTATTTCCCCTTCAGCATCTACTAAG
>JAHJXZ010000106.1 GCA_018827205.1 Gammaproteobacteria bacterium
AGCCAGGAACGAGAGACAAAAGGGCTCCTAGCCCTGCGATTTTTCGCAGAGTCATGGTTTAACTCCTGGGGCGTGGGGTTCGTTCGGAGGCTTAAACTGCGTCGGTGCCGGTTTCGCCGGTACGGATGCGGATTGCCTGTTCCAGGTTTACAACGAAAATCTTGCCGTCACCGATCTTGCCGGTGTTAGCAGCCTTGGTAATGGCCTCAATTACGCGATCGAGTTGATCGTCAGCGATGGCCACGTCGATTTTCACTTTTGGCAAGAAATCGACCACGTATTCAGCACCGCGGTACAGCTCGGTATGGCCCTTCTGGCGGCCAAAGCCTTTGACTTCAGTGACAGTGATGCCCTGCACGCCGATCTCCGACAGTGACTCACGGACGTCGTCCAGCTTGAACGGCTTGATGATGGCAGTGACTAGCTTCATGTAACTTTCTCCCGTGTAAGGTGGACTTGCCCCAGGAATTACGAACCCGGCTCAAGTCTAAGCGCAGTGCCTGGCTTTTGTAATGCATCGTGACCCTGTCTCAGCAGCACCGATGCTCACCAACCGCTCCCAACGAAGCACTTCCCCGCTTCGCCTGACGCACCGGAACTGCATCGGTGCATGCGTCGCAAGAGACAAAGCAGAAAGCTTGCCAGATCAGGCAAAATCGATTTATTTCATGCAGTTACCCGGCAAACGGGCGTTTTAGCCTGGTAATAGCCAACAGCCAGCGCACAACAACAGTGCAACAGCGCGCCAGGCAGCGCGCGAAAACTGTGCAGACCGCGCCAGTCCTGCGCCGGCCACACCCGGCAAGCCGGGCAAAGCTGCGTGCTACACTGCCGCCATCTGCAAACGGAACCTCACCATGCTGCCACCTAAAGCCCTGCTAGACGCCCTGACCACCCACGCCTCGCGCCTGTTCAACGGTGACGCCCCCTTGCCGCGCGGTGAATTCGAAGCCCAGTTCAAGGTGCTGCTGCAAAGCGCCTTCAGCAAACTCGACTTGGTCAGCCGCGACGAATTCGACAGCCAGATGGTCGTACTTGCTCGCACCCGTGCGCGCCTGGAAGCCCTCGAAGCCAAGGTCGCCGAGATGGAAGCACGCAGCGCAGACGCCCCAGCTACCAGCGAGTAACGCCCACCGCGGATGCATCAGCCGATCAAGGAGTGATCGATGTCCCTGGCCATAGTCCACAGCCGCGCCCAGGTGGGTGTTGAAGCCCCCGCCGTCACCGTCGAAGCCCACCTGGCCAACGGCTTACCCTCGCTGGCGCTGGTCGGTTTGCCAGAAACTGCGGTCAAGGAAAGCAAAGACCGCGTACGCAGCGCCATCCTCAACTGCGCATTCGATTTTCCACCCAGGCGCATCACCCTCAATCTGGCACCGGCCGATTTACCCAAGGACGGCGGGCGTTTCGACTTAGCTATTGCCCTCGGCATTCTCGCCGCCAGCGGCCAAGTGCCAGCCAGCGCGCTGGAACACCTCGAGTGCCTGGGCGAGCTGGCGCTGTCCGGGGCGATTCGCCCAGTACAGGGCGTATTACCGGCAGCGCTGGCCGCCCGCGCTGCCGGACGCACCTTAGTGGTGCCCAAGGCCAATGCTGAAGAAGCCAGCCTAGCCTCCGGACTAACGGTGATTGCCGTCGAACACCTGCTGGAAGTCGCCGCCCACCTCAATGGCCAGACGCCGATTGCGCCGTATCAGGCCCAGGGCTTGCTGCGCCAAGTACTGCCCTATCCGGATCTGGCCGAAGTGCAGGGGCAGATTGCCGCCAAGCGCGCGCTGCTGGTGGCAGCGGCCGGTTCGCACAATCTGCTGTTTACCGGCCCGCCCGGCACCGGCAAAACCCTGCTGGCCAGCCGCCTGCCGGGCTTGCTGCCACCACTGGATGAACAGGAAGCGCTGGAAGTAGCGGCGATTCATTCTGTCGCCAGCCACACACCGCTAAGCGCCTGGCCGCAACGACCTTTTAGAACGCCTCATCACAGCGCCTCGGGCCCGGCGCTGGTCGGCGGCGGCAGTCGCCCGCAGCCTGGCGAGATAACTTTGGCCCACCACGGCGTGTTGTTCCTTGATGAACTCCCCGAGTTTGATCGCAAAGTCCTGGAAGTCTTGCGCGAGCCTCTTGAAAGCGGGCAGATCGTGATTGCCCGGGCCCGCGACAAGGTGCGTTTTCCCGCGCGTTTTCAACTGGTGGCGACGATGAACCCCTGCCCCTGCGGACACCTGGGCGACCCATCCGGGCGCTGCCGCTGTTCCAGCGAGCAGATCCAGCGCTACCGCGGCAAACTCTCCGGCCCGCTGCTCGACCGTATCGACTTGCACCTCAGTGTGCCGCGGGAAACCACCCGGCTTGACGCCAACGCCGAACCCGGCCCAAACAGCACTGAATTGGCCGCCCAAGTCGTACAGGCGCGCCAGCAGCAACTGGCTCGCCAGGGCTGCGCCAATGCCCATCTGGATCTTAACGGCGTGCAACAGCATTGCAGCCTGCAAGACGAAGACCGTCAGTGGCTGGAAAATGCCTGCGAACGCCTCGGCCTGAGCCTGCGTGCAGCGCACCGGGTATTAAAGGTGGCGCGCACCCTGGCCGATTTAGACAGCGCCACGCATATCAGCCGCAGCCACCTGGGTGAAGCCTTGCAGTACCGCCCCAGCATGAGCGGCGCCTGAATAACGCCCATAAAGAAGCCCCGCATGCGGGGCTTCTTTTATAGCCTAGGGCGCTTACTGATCGCGCTGCGCTGCACGCTCACGGCATGCGTCGCCAAATGCCTTGAAGATTTTCACCGAGTGCGGGTTCTGCGCTGCCTGCCACTCTGGGTGCCATTGCACCGCCAAGGTGAACTGTTCGGCGCCTGGCAGGTGAATCGCCTCGATCAAACCGTCTTCAGCATGAGCCAGGGCTTCGACACCCTCGCCCAGTTGATCAACTGCCTGACCGTGCAGCGAGTTGACCGGAAACTCGGCCTCCCCCATCAGCTTGGCAAACCAGCTGCCGGGCAGCGCACGCACTCTGTGGCTGTCGGCGTATTGCACATCCACCGGCGTGCTGCTGTCTTCGCGGTGGTCATTCATGCCCGGGACTTCGTAAACCTTCTGGTGAATATTGCCGCCCAGGGCCACGTTGATTTCCTGCATGCCACGGCAGATCGCGAACAGCGGCAGACCACGGGCCAGTGCAGCACGAATCAGCGGGATATCGAACAAATCACGATCTTGATCCTGCCCCTTGCTCGGGGTCAGGTTTTCCTGGCCGTAGAGGGCCGGGTCGATGTTGCTGCCAGCACCCGTCAGGTACACGCCGTCGACCATCGACAGGTATTGATCGATATCGTCGGGACCGCAGCAGCTAGGCGCCAGCAGTGGCACACAGCCAGACAATTCGACCAGAGGAGAAATGTATTTGTGGGTCATGACTTGATAGGCATGCCCTTTGCGCTCTTGAGCGCCCATGGACATCAGGACAACCGGTTTACGCGCGCCGGAGCGCTGTTTCGTATTGTTGTTGGACATACATCACCTTGGGGCAGCCCGGATTGGCTGCCGTTGTTGTGCAGAAGGGCTGACGGCTGTCGCGCGCCTTCTGTTTTACGACTGATTGCGCCTGTCTAGATGCCCGCCGCAGCGGCATCAGATGCGCCAGAAACGCTCATCTGGCAGTCACAATCCGGAAGCCAGTCTGCCAAAGCCGTAAAATATGTCAAACAAATACGCTCATATTGTTAAGAAATCAGACCGCAAGCAGCAGGCAACTCAGGCCAGCCAACGAAGTAACCAACTGTTTTAAAAGCATTAATCTGAGAAAGCCGGCAAACGATAGTCCAATATTTTTTACGCCTTATGCACGGCAGTGCTAGCGCGCCCGATTGCCTACCCGCTCGACCACAGGCAGCTGCATCGCTGCCACATCCGCCACCAGATAATCGCGCAAGCGGCGAAAACGCTCCTGACCTCGACGCGCCTTGGGCCAGACCAGGTAGTAGCTGCAACCACTAGGCACCGCACTGGGCCAGGGCAAGCCGAGCCGAGCTTGGGCGACATCCTCGGCAACCATCACCAGATCACCAATCGACACGCCATAGCCGCGCGCCGCCGCCACCATGCCCAGCTCCAGGGTATCGAACACTTGGCCGCCCTTGAGCGGCACCTGATCCGCCAGGCCCATGGCCTGCAGCCACTGCCGCCAGTCGCGGCGGTCTGGCGTGGGATGTAGCAGTTCGGCGGACTGCAGACGCGGCAGGTCCCAGGGTTGTTCGCTCAAGGCTTCAGGGGCGCAGACCGGAATCAGCCACTCGGCGAACAGCTCGGTGCTCTCCCATTCCTCCGGGAAGTCGCCCTGGCTGAGCAGCACCGCGCAGTCGAACGGCTCATGCAGAAAGTCCACCTTGTCCACATCCATCCAGGCGCTGGTCAGCTGCACTTCGCTGGCACTGCTCAGGCGATAGCGCGACAGGCGCGCCAGCAACCAGCGCATGGTTAGGGTCGACGGGGCCTTCAGGCGCAGCACCGTGTCGTCGACGCGCAGGGTATTGCAAGCTCGCTCCAGCGCCTCAAAACCATCGCGCAGCCCCGGCAGCAGCATGCGTGCGGTTTCGGTGAGCTGCAGGCTGCGGCCCCGGCGCTCAAACAGACGGCAAGCGAAGTGTTCTTCCAGGGTGCGCACATGCCGGCTGACCGCACTCTGGGTGATTGCGAGCTCTTCGCCGGCGCGGGTAAAGGAGCTGTGCCGCGCCGCCGCCTCGAAGGCACGCAGGGCATAAAGCGGCGGCAAACGCTGGCTCACTGCTGCAATACATGAGTAATAGTCATGCCTATCATCGCTTTTATCCTTTTGTGCTACTGCGGCTGGCTCATGAGAATAGGCGCATTCTCTGCCTGCACGGATCATCCGAGCAAGCCTTCTAACTGAGTAGAACTCATCATGCTGCATCCGCTTCGTGGCGAACTGCGCTCCATCCTGAAACTTGCCGGACCGCTGATTGCTGCACAACTGGCGCATGTGCTGATGGTGTTTACCGACACAGTAATGATGGGCCTGCTCGGCCCCGCAACCCTGGCGGCCGGAGGGCTGGGGGCGGCCAGTTATTCCTTTATCTCAATCTTCTGTGTCGGGGTGATTGCCTCGGTCGGCAACCTGGTGGCGATCCGTCATGGCGCGCAAGATGCCGCCGGCGTTACCCGACTGACGCAGAACGGCCTTTGGCTCGGCTGGGGCTTAGCGCTACTGGCCGGCCTGGCGCTGTGGAACCTGGGCCCGGCGCTGCTGTATTTCGGCCAGAAGCCGGAGAACGTCAGCGGCGGTATGCAGTTTCTCTCAACGTTGGTATTTGCCCTGCCCGGCTATATGAGCTTTATGGCGCTGCGCGGCTTTACCAGCGCCATCGGCCGCCCAGGCCCGGTGATGGCTATCAGCATTGGCGGGGCGCTGGCCAACTTCATCCTCAACTATGCCTTGATCAAGGGCTGGTTCGGCTTGCCGCCACTGGGCCTGGCCGGGATCGGCCTGGTGACTGCCGTGGTGATGAATATCATGGCACTGCTGCTGGCCTGGCATGTACTGCACCACAGCGCCTACAGCCCTTATCCGTTGTGGCGCGGGCTGCTGCGGCCGGTGTGGGCCGAGCTGAAAGAACTGCTGCGCCTGGGCCTGCCGATTGGCGGCACCTATGCGGTGGAGTCAGGCCTATTTGCCTTTGCCGCACTGTGCATGGGCGCACTGGGCAGCACGCAACTGGCGGCGCACCAGATCGCGATCATGTCGGTGTACGTGGCGTTTATGGTGCCGGTGGGGATTTCCTACGCAGTGACCTTCCGTATCGGCCAGCACTTTGGTGCCGGCCGTCTGCTGCAGGCACGCCAAGCCGGCCGCCTGGGCCTGGGGCTGGGCGCGCTGTGCATGCTCGGTTTCGCCTGCCTGTTCTGGCTGGCGCCGCACTGGGTGGTTGGGCTGTTTCTCGACCACAGCGACAGCGCCTATACCGAGGTGGTGAGCCTGGCCGTGGCACTGCTGGCGATTGCTGCCTGGTTCGAGTTTTTCGATGGCATCCAGACCATCGCTATGGGTGCGATTCGCGGCCTCAAGGACGCCAAGACCACCTTCTGGGTCGGCCTCTGCTGCTACTGGGCGGTGGGCGCACCACTGGCCTGGGCGCTGGCATTCCCCCTGGGCTGGGGCGCCGAGGGTGTGTGGTGGGGGCTGGCCGGCGGCCTCGCCTGTGCAGCCATCGGCCTGACCCTGGGGTTTGAGTGGAAAACCGCGCGCCTGCTGCAGCCGACGATCGCTGCGTTCACGTCACGGCCTAGCCGCCTGGTTTCTTGAAGCGATAGAACAGGTTGGGCTCGCTAACCAGGTAGAGCACGCCCTGGTTATCCATGGCGATGCCCTCGCCCTGGGGCACGCTGCGGGTCAGGCCATTGCGCCCACCCAGCAGCGACAGGCTGCTGATTGGCTTGCCCTCGACGTTCAGCTCCAGCACCAGCCGCGACTCATCGGACAGCGCCAGCAGATGGCCGCTGCGCTCATCAAACTGCAGGCTGGACAGATCACGCACAAACAACCCGGCGTCGCGCTGCTGGTCGTCCACCACGTGCACGGCGAAAGGGCGCTGCGGGTCACGTTGGGGGAAGCCGTGGATCTCGTAGATGCGCACCGGGTCGCGCTCCTTGGCGACAAACAGGCGCTGGCCGACCGAGTCGTAGGCCAACCCCTCAAAGCCCTTGTTGCCATTCAGACCGATGCCTAACGACAGTTGCTGCGCTTGATCGGCATGTAACGCTGTGGTGCTGTCATCCACCCGCACCTTGATCAGGCGCTGCTGACGCTCATCGGTGATCACATACAGGCCCTGACTAATGTACTCGACCGCCTCGGCATCACCAAAACCATGCAGGTCGATTCGCCGCAGCAACTCGCCATCCAGGGACAGCTCGATCAGCTGCGCCTTCTGATTGGTTACGGTAAACAGGCTGTTGCGGTCTGGGTCGTAAGTCAGCGCCGAAATGTCATCACTGAGCCCTTCAATTACCTTGGCTTCGATATCCACCTGGTAATCCGATAACAGCATGGACGCCTGCTGACCTTTGCCCGGTTGTTGCCACTGCTGCACATTGAACCAGGCCCGCTCAAACAGACGGTACTCCTGCGCGAACAGCCCAAGCAGCAGCAACACCAGCACAACAAGGCTCAACAACAGGCGTTTCAGGGTGAAATGGTCTCGCATGGCAACTTACTCGCAAACACTAACGGACGACGCAACGACGCCTGCCCGAAGCAAAGCTTCGGGCAGGGGTGGGCACAGGTTGGGGCGGTTTACTTGACCAGTTCGAGGTACTCGACATCGATTTCGCGGCTGGTCAGGTCACGGTCGACTTCACCGCTGATTTTGACCACAGCCGTTTCAGAAATGGCTTGGGCAGGCCAGTGTTCATCGTCGATTTCTACATTGATGGTGCCGCTGGCGTCTTTGAACTCATAGAGCTCATCTTGCAGACGCTTGACGATCTGCCCTTGCAACACCACCGGGGTGTCATCGGCAGCATCCAGCGCCGCAGCCACCGTGGTGACCTGAGTCGCTGCGCCGGGGCCGGTGTAACCGGTGGCCATCGCAGCAGTGGAGAACAGTGGAGCCAGTAGCAGAGCCAAGGTGAAGCGTTTCATGGGATAACCCTCTAGTCAGTTGGTGATGGGGCCAGACTAGAGGGCGTAGCTGAAACCAGGCTTAATCCGCGCTTAAGCCAAGCTTAATCCGCATCAGCGGGCTGTTCAGCCACCGGCTCCTTGCGCAGGACGTAAAACAGGTTGGGTTCGCTGACGATATAGATATTGCCCGCGGCATCCATGGTGACCCCTTCAGCCTGAGCAATGCCACGGGTCAGGCCATTCATACCACCAGACAGGCTAATAAAGCTGACTGGCTCGCCCTGCTCGTCGACCTCCAAGAGCAGCCGCGATTCATCCGAGAGCACCAGGGCATGCCCGGTGCGGGCGTCGTAGGTCAGTGAGGAAATATCACGCAGAAACAGATGCCCGGAAGCCACTGGCTGCAAGGCCCCAGTGGCGCCGTCCTCTCCGGGAAACGGCAGGCTGAACAGCCCAAGCGGGCCACGCTCCTTGCCCAGCAGTACACGCTCGTTACGCGAATCCCAGGCGATACCCTCGAAACCCTTGTTGCCGGCATCGGCAAAACCCAGATCGAAAGACGCGAGATCGGCAAATTCCAGGCTGCGTGTCAGAGCGCCGAGCTTGAAGGTGGTCAGAGTGCGCTTGCGCTCATCGATGATCGCCAGACGCCCGTTAGAGAGCATCTCCACTCCTTCCGGGTTGGCAAAGCCATGCAGGTCGATACGCCGCATCACCTGGCCATCCAAGGTCAGCTCGATCAGCTGCGGGTGTTTACCGGTTACGGTAAAGAGCGTGTCGCTCTCGGCGCTGTAGGTCAGCCCGGACACCTCATCACCTTCCAGCCCTTGCAGCGGCTTGCCTTGCAGCACGGCCTTATAGCCCGGCAACCAGATGCTTGCTTGCTGCTCGGCATCCCCCACCTGCTGTTGCTGAACCCAGAAGGCCAGACGGTCATCCCAGTGGCGATAACTCACCACCAGCAGACCAATCACGAGCAGGAACAGCAGCAAGATTAGCCAACGCAGACGCACCAGCCGAGCAATCCAGATCGACATCGCACACAACTCATAAGAACGATGGCTATCAGACTAGAGAGCAACCCTTAAGTTTCTGTTACGCCGCCAGGCCAGCGGGCACCTCCAGGTGTCCATTAACCAAGCCTGACGGATCGAAACGTGGTTAGAGCGCGCGACTCTCGAAGCGGCTATGGCCAACCAACTCCAGCACCAGCTCATCGCCCTTGTGCAGCGGGCCCACGCCCACTGGCGTGCCGGTGAGGATCACATCACCCGGCTGCAGGCTGAAGTGGCCGCAGATGTGCTGGATCATCGGCAGGATCGGATTGAGCATGTCGCGGCTGTTGCCGTCCTGACGCACTTCACCGTTGATCGCCAGGCGGATACCGATATCGCTGAGGTCTTCGACTGCATCACCAGGCACGAAGGGCGCCAGCACGCAGGCACCGTCAAAGGATTTGGCGGTTTCCCAGGGATAGCCCTTGGCCTTGAGCGTGGCCTGTAGGTCGCGCAGGGTCAGGTCTAACGCTGGGGCAAAGCCGGAAATGGCATCGCGCACTTCCTCGGCATTCGGCGTACGCGACAGCGGCTTGCCGATCAGCACGGCGATTTCCGCCTCGTAATGCACGTCACCCTTACCCTC
>JAHJXZ010000107.1 GCA_018827205.1 Gammaproteobacteria bacterium
CGCAAGTGGCGCGGATAGCGCGGATCCAATGGATTGCGAAAGGCGAGGCGTACGATGAGCAAAGAAGTACTGCTGGTTGTTGAGTCGGTATCCAACGAAAAGGGTGTCCCGGCGAGCGTAATTTTTGAGGCGCTGGAGCTGGCTTTGGCCACGGCTACCAAGAAGCGTTTTGAAGATGAAGTAGAGTTGCGTGTGGCGATCAATCGTCAGACCGGCAACTACGAAACATTCCGCTGCTGGACTGTAGTGGAAGAAAGTGACTTTGATGATCCTGCACATCAGGTCACCACTGACATGCCGCGCGCAGTCGAAGCCAACGCTAAAGTTGGTGAAGTGCTGGAAGAGAAGATCGACTCCATCGAATTCGGTCGTATTGCCGCGCAAACCGCCAAGCAAGTGATTGTGCAGAAAGTTCGCGAAGCTGAGCGTGCTCAGGTGGTCGAGGCTTATCGCGAGCGTCTGGGTGAAATTATCTCCGGCACCGTGAAGAAAGTTACCCGTGACAGCGTGATCGTTGATTTGGGTAACAACGCAGAAGCCATGCTGGCTCGCGAAGACATCATCTCCCGCGAAACTTTCCGTGTCGGTGTGCGCCTGCGTGCTCTGCTCAAGGAAATTCGTACCGAGAACCGCGGTCCGCAGCTGATCCTCTCGCGTACTGCGCCGGAAATGCTGATCGAGCTGTTCCGCATCGAAGTGCCGGAAATCGCTGAAGAGTTGATCGAAGTCATGGGCGCGTCCCGTGATCCGGGTTCGCGCGCCAAGCTGGCTGTGCGCTCCAAAGACAAGCGCATCGACCCGCAGGGTGCCTGTATCGGCATGCGCGGTTCGCGCGTGCAGGCGGTCTCCGGCGAATTGGCGGGTGAGCGTGTGGACATCGTGCTGTGGGATGACAATCCCGCGCAGTTCGTGATCAACGCCATGTCGCCGGCCGAAGTTGCCGCCATCATCGTTGACGAAGATGCCCATGCCATGGACATCGCCGTTGGCGCAGACAACCTTGCTCAGGCCATTGGCCGTGGCGGTCAGAACGTGCGTTTGGCCAGTCAGTTGACTGGTTGGACTCTGAACGTGATGACCGAGGCGGATATCCAGGCCAAGCAGCAAGCAGAAACAGGCGACATTCTGCAGCGCTTTATCGACGAGCTGGAAGTCGATGAAGAGCTGGCCCAGGTGTTGGTCGAAGAGGGCTTCACTAGCCTTGAAGAGATTGCCTACGTACCGATGGAAGAAATGCTCAGCATTGATGGCTTTGACGAGGATATCGTCAGCGAGCTCCGCGCCCGTGCCAAAGATCGCTTGCTGACTAAAGCCATCGCCAACGAGGAAAAGCTGGCAGATGCCCACCCAGCCGAAGACTTGCTCTCGCTTGAGGGGATGGATAAGGCGCTTGCGCATGAACTGGCAGTGCGCGGCGTTGTTAACCGCGAAGACCTGGCCGAGCAGTCGATTGATGACCTGCTCGACATCGACGGTATCGACGCTGAGCGAGCCGGCAAGTTGATCATGGCCGCCCGAGCCCATTGGTTCGAGTAAGCAGTTGCGGCCTGAGGAGAGAAATGCATGACGCAAGTCACGGTTAAAGAACTGGCCCAAGTGGTCAATACGCCGGTTGAACGCCTGCTGCAGCAAATGAGTGAGGCAGGTTTGCCGCACAAAAGTGCTGAGCAAGCAGTGACCGACAGTGAGAAGCAGGCCCTGTTGGCCCATCTCAAGAGCAGTCACGGCGACAGCAAAACAGAAGAGCCGCGCAAGATTACCTTGCAGCGCAAAACTACCAGCACCCTGCGGGTCGCTGGCAGCAAGACCATCAGCGTCGAAGTGCGTAAGAAGAAAACCTTCGTCAAGCGCAGCGCTGAAGAAATCGAAGCTGAGAAGCAGCGTGAGCTGGCTGAGCAGCGCGCTGTAGCTGAAGCCGCCAAGGCAAAAGCTGACGAAGAAGCCAAGCGTCGCGCCGCAGAAGAAGCGCAGCGTCCTGCGCCTGCTGCTGGCGAAGCAGTCGTTGAAGCGGCTCCGGCTGTAGCGGTTGAGTTGCCAGTGGTGACGGCTCCTGCGGCAGACGAGCGTAAGAAAGACGAGCCACGTCGCCCAGACAAAGCACGCAATGATGATGCCGATCGTCGCGGTGGTGAGCGCAAGACCACCCAGCATCGTCCGACCGTAAAGGAAAAGGCTCCTGCTCCGCGTGTTGCTCCGCGTTCCATCGACGAGGAAAGCGACAGCTTCCGTCGTGGCGGTCGCGGCAAGGGCAAGCTGAAGAAGCGTAATGCTCACGGCTTCCAGAGCCCGACGGGCCCGATTGTGCGTGAAGTGAAGATTGGCGAGACCATCACTGTGGGCGATCTGGCTCAGCAGATGTCGGTCAAAGCCGCTGAAATCATCAAGTTCATGTTCAAGCTGGGTACTCCAGCGACCATCAATCAGGTGCTGGATCAGGAAACTGCCCAGCTGGTTGCTGAAGAACTGGGTCACAAGGTCACCCTGGTCAGCGACACGGCTCTGGAAGACTCCCTGGCCGAGTCGCTGAAGTTCGAAGGCGAGACTTTTGCTCGTGCGCCGGTTGTTACCGTAATGGGTCACGTTGACCACGGTAAGACCTCGCTGCTCGACTACATTCGTCGTGCCAAGGTTGCTGCTGGCGAAGCCGGTGGTATCACCCAGCACATCGGTGCTTACCACGTAGAAACCGAGCGCGGCATGGTCACCTTCCTCGACACCCCAGGCCACGCCGCGTTTACCGCGATGCGTGCCCGTGGTGCCAAGGCGACCGACATCGTGATTCTGGTGGTTGCAGCGGACGACGGCGTAATGCCGCAGACCATTGAGGCCGTTCAGCACGCCAAGGCTGCTGGTGTGCCGCTGGTTGTTGCGGTGAACAAAATCGACAAGCCTGGCGCCGACCTCGATCGCATCCGTAGCGAACTGTCGGTACACGGTGTGACTTCGGAAGAGTGGGGCGGTGATACGCCATTCGTATCGGTGTCGGCGAAAGTCGGTACTGGTGTTGATGAACTGCTCGAAGCTGTACTGCTGCAAGCCGAAGTTCTTGAGCTGAAAGCTACGCCGTCAGCTCCGGGTCGTGGTGTGGTAGTTGAGTCGCGTCTTGATAAGGGCCGCGGTCCAGTTGCGACCGTACTGGTTCAAGACGGCACCCTGCGTCAAGGCGACATGGTGTTGATCGGTTCCAACTACGGCCGTATTCGCGCCATGCTCGATGAAAACGGTAAGGCAATTAAAGAAGCCGGCCCGTCGATTCCTGTCGAGATTCTTGGCTTGGATGGCACGCCGGAAGCTGGCGATGACATGAGCGTGCTGGCTGACGAAAAGAAAGCCCGCGAAGTCGCGCTGTTCCGTCAAGGCAAGTTCCGCGAAGTGAAACTGGCCCGTGCTCACGCCGGCAAGCTGGAAAATATCTTCGAGAACATGGGCCAGGAAGAGAAGAAGACGCTCAACATCGTCCTCAAATCTGACGTTCGTGGTTCCTTGGAAGCGCTGCAGGGCTCGCTCGGCGGCCTGGGTAACGATGAAGTGCAAGTGCGTGTGGTCGGTGGCGGCGTCGGTGGTATCACTGAATCCGATGCCAACCTGGCGCTGGCCTCCAACGCTGTACTGTTCGGCTTCAACGTGCGTGCCGATGCGGGCGCGCGCAAGATCGTCGAGCAGGAAGGTCTGGATATGCGTTACTACAACGTGATCTACGACATCATCGAAGACGTCAAGAAAGCGCTGACCGGTATGCTCGGCAGTGATGTTCGCGAGAATATCCTGGGTATTGCCGAAGTGCGTGACGTGTTCCGTTCGCCGAAGTTTGGTGCGATTGCCGGTTGTATGGTGGTTGAGGGTACGGTTCACCGTAACCGTCCGATCCGCGTACTGCGCGACGACGTGGTGATCTTCGAAGGCGAGCTGGAATCCCTGCGTCGCTTCAAAGACGATGCCTCCGAAGTGCGTAACGGCATGGAGTGCGGTATTGGCGTGAAGAGCTACAACGACGTTAAGGTCGGCGACAAGATCGAAGTGTTCGAGAAAGTCCAAGTGGCTCGTAGCCTGTAAGCACGAGTCGCAACATGCAGCGCCCGGCCCCGCTTCTGCGCGGCCGGGCGTTTGCCGCTTTTAGGTCCGCTGCTTTTTGCCGCGTGACGAGTGAAGGTAGTAGAAATGGCCAAAGAATTTAGCCGGGCCCAGCGCATCGGCGACCAGATACAGCGCGAACTGGCGCAGTTGATCCGCCTGGAAATCAAAGACCCACGTCTTGGCGGTTTGGTGACCATCACGGCGGTAGAAGTCAGCCGCGATTCCAGCCATGCCAAGGTGTTTGTCACCATCATGGGTGGCGAGCCTGAGGAAGGTGTTGATCCTGTCGTGCAGAGCCTTAAGGTGCTCAACGATGCCAGCGGCTTCCTGCGCATGCAGTTGGGTAAGGCAATGAAACTGCGCAGCGTGCCGAACCTGCGTTTCCATTACGACGAAAGCGTGATTCGCGGTGCGCAGCTGTCGGCATTGATCGAGCGTGCAGTCAGCGAAGACCGTCAGCACGGTGATGAACCCGAGGCCAAGGAGTAAGCGCGTGGCCCAGGTCAAACGTATTCGTCGTGCCGTTGATGGCATCATCTTGTTGGATAAGCCCAAAGGGTTCAGCTCCAACGCTGCGCTGCAGAAGGTGCGTTGGTTGCTCAATGCCGAGAAGGCCGGGCACACCGGCAGCCTCGACCCATTGGCCACTGGCGTATTGCCGCTGTGTTTCGGTGAGGCGACCAAGTTCTCCCAGTACTTGCTGGATGCCGACAAAGGCTACGAAACCCTGATGCAGTTGGGCGTGACCACCACTACGGCGGATGCCGAAGGTGAAGTGCTGGAGCGTCGCCCCGTGACCGTTGGTCGCGCCGATATCGAAGCGGTTCTGCCGGGTTTTCGTGGTGAAATCAGCCAGATACCGCCGATGTACTCGGCACTCAAACGCGACGGGCAGCCACTTTACAAGCTGGCTCGTGCTGGTGAAGTAGTGGAGCGCGAGCCGCGTTCTGTTACTATTGCGCGCCTGGAATTACTGGGCTGCGAGGCGGAGCAAGCGCGCCTGGCGGTCGATTGCAGCAAAGGCACCTATATCCGCACTTTGGTCGAAGATATCGGCCACCTGCTGGGTTGCGGTGCACACGTTGCAGAGCTGCGCAGAACCAAAGCTGGTCCCTTCGATTTGAGCCGCACCGTAACGCTCGAAGAGCTGGAGCGGGTGCATGCCGAGGGTGGCAACGAAGCGGTTGATCAGTTTCTTCAACCGGTCGACAGTGGCTTGTTGCATTGGCCATTGCTGCAGTTCTCCGAGCACAGTTCGTTCTACTGGTTGCAAGGGCAGCCGGTACGCGCCCCGGAAGCGCCGAAGTTCGGCATGGTACGGGTGCAAGATCACAATGGTCGCTTTATCGGTATCGGTGAAGTGAGCGAAGACGGACGCATTGCGCCACGTCGATTGATTGCAACCAAGGCATAGCCTCGGTTGCAATGCGGGCCACAGGCCTGCGGCAAAGAATTCGGTCAATACGGCCGTAGCGCTGGCTGAGGGTTTTGGCTCTTGCCAGCGTGTATCGAGGGTGGCTGTTAATAGGCGCGGTCATACCTCACTTAAAAACACGGGAAGCGATTCCCGGCCTATTGCGACTGTTTCGGCAGTTGCCTAACTGAGAGGATTGCCCACATGGCACTCAGCGTTGAAGAAAAAGCCCAAATCGTAACTGACTACCAGCAAGCTGCTGGCGACACCGGTAGCCCGGAAGTGCAAGTTGCACTGCTGTCCGCCAACATCAACAAGCTGCAAGGCCACTTCAAGGCCAACGGTAAAGACCACCACTCGCGTCGTGGCCTGATCCGCATGGTTAACCAGCGTCGTAAGCTGCTGGATTACCTGAAGGGCAAGGATGTTAGTCGTTACAGCGCCCTGATCGGTCGCCTGGGTCTGCGTCGCTAAGCAATGCTTATGCGTAGCTGACTGCCGAAGCTGGAAGTGGGGTTTGCCCCTGCTTCCAGCTTTTGCTTTTCTGC
>JAHJXZ010000108.1 GCA_018827205.1 Gammaproteobacteria bacterium
ACAGAAAAGAGGAACATGACCATGGCCGCTTCTGGCCATTGCCCAATCAGCACCGCACCGGTCACCGCGATACTCATCAGCGCATTGATGTTCAGGTTGCGGTTCTTCAGCGCGATCCAGCCCTTTTTATAGGTCGTTAGGCCGCACAGCAGAATGGCGAGCAGCGCCACGCCAGCCACAACCCACTCTGGCGCAAGCTCGGCAAAGTGGATCACTTCCGCCGATACGGCGGCCACGCCCGAAAGCGCCAAGGGCCACCAGGCTTTCTTGTGCGGTGTGCCTTGTGCTTCTTCGCTTGCTGTTGCTGAACCCTCAACCACTGGCGTGAAACCAAGCTCGCGAATCGCTGCCAGTGCTGCTGGCAGCGCTTCTGCTGTGTGGCTGAGCGTCAGTACACGTTGAAGCAGGTTGAACTCCAATGCACTGATGCCGGGTAGCGAGGTCAGCTTGTCGCGGATGAGCTTTTCTTCAGTTGGGCAGTCCATCTGTTCGATTTTGATGCGGGCTTGCCCTTCAGCAGATAGCGGTTCTGCCTGCATTCCCAGGGACGAGATCGCCGCTTCGATAGGCGCGGTCGAAGGCAAGCTGTGCCATACCCCAAGAATCCGATTGATCAGGTTGAAGTCGAGCTTATCTATGCCTGCCAGCTTGCTCAGCTTGTCCTGAATCAGCGACTGTTCGGTAGGGCAGTCCATTTGTTCAATACGGAAACTGCTGAGCCTGGAGCCAACCATGGCATTTACCGTTGTAGTTGCCGTGGCCGAGCACTTAAACGCGCCGCTGGGGTCACAGCAGACATCCTTTGAAACCGCTTCAGGTTTTTGTTCATCACTGCAGCAACCAGCCATGGGGGTATCCTTATTGGTCAGTGCTGTAGAGTGAACACCCTGAAGCCACTACAGGGTCAAGAGTTTGTAGAAGGGGTATTTCATGAAAATTGGAGAGCTGGCCAAGCTTGCCGATTGCCAGGTTGAAACGGTTCGCTATTACGAGCGTGAAGGGCTGTTGCCGACACCGGCTCGCAGCGAGGGCAATTATCGTCTTTACAGCAGTGAGCATCTTGAGAGGCTTACGTTTATTCGTAATTGCCGAACACTGGACATGACCCTGGACGAGATCAGAAGCTTGTTGGCGCTGATGGATCGGCCAGAGGGGAACTGTGAGGGTGTGAATAGCTTAGTGGATGAGCACATCGAGCATGTGCAAGCGCGAGTGACCAGCCTGCTGGCACTGCAACAACAGCTGGTTGAGTTACGCCACCGTTGCGCCTCTGAGCGGGGTGTAGACGAGTGTGGAATTCTTCAGCGGCTGAACACCACTGGCGGAGTCAGTGCACTTCCAGATGATGGCCATACCCACGTTGGGAAAAGCCATCGCCACTAAACAATGCGCCACCACCTGCAGTACTCGGCACGAGACATTGCAGGCGGTGGTGCGGGTTCGTTTGTTTACAAACTGCAAGCGCTTATTTGCTTTGTTCGATTTCAGCTTTAACCAGATCAATCAGTGGCTGTGCACCAAAGCTCAGGAGCGGCTTGCCATTCACAAAGAACGTGGGCGTCTGGCGCACGGCAGCAGCTTGGGCATCCTGGGCGTCTGTTTTAAGCGTTTCGGTGATATCGGTAGCCATCATCTCTGCGCGGGCCTTTTCCACATCTAAGCCTGCAGCTTCAGCAGCCTCCCAGGCTTTGAGCACCTGAGGGTCACTGTGCCATTGCGGTTGAGCCGCGATGATTGCCTCCAGAACCGGCTCATAGACCCCCTGCTTACGCGCAGTTTCAAGGATTCTTGCCGCTGTTTCAGAGCCTTCATGGAAGAGGACGTAACGCAGCACCAAGCGCACATCTTTCGGGTTCTCAGCCAGGATCTGCTTAACCAGTGGAAAGAAGGCACGGCAGGCTTCGCAGGACGGATCGAAGAACTCAACAATGGTTACTGGCGCATTAGCGGCACCGATAACTGGCGAATGGAAGCGCACCAAGGAGCTGGTTGCCGGGGCCGCTGGCGGAGTTTCTTCGCTTGCCGAATATCGATCATAAACGAATGCCGCAGCAGCGAAGCCGAGCGCAGTAAGAATGCTGATGACGAGGACGATTGCACGTCTGCTCATAGGGAAGACCTCCGGCGGATGAGAACAAGAAGAACAGCGATAAGGGTGAATGCACCCAGCGAAAGCAGTGGCAGCGGTATGCTGCCGAAAATCATCATGTCAGCGCTGGAGCATGATGGTCCTGCACCACAGGGCTTGATGCTCTCCGGGATGATCCCGAGGTAGAGCAGGCTGTGGTAAAGCGCGATGAGCCAACCCACGACGGTAACTGGCAACGCATAGCGCCAGACGCCGAAATCTGAGATGTAGCAACCAGCGGCCAGAATCACGACCAGTGGGAACATGAATGCGCGCTGGAACCAGCAGAGAACGCAGGGTGTTTTCCCCATGACCTCGCCGATGAACAGCGCGGCTAAAGTTGAAACAAGCGCAATACCCCAGGCCATAAGTAGCAGGCCCCAGGGGTTGATAGCGCGAGTGTTTGTCTCTGCTTCCTTCATGGTTGATACCTGCCCTCGACTGAGGTGGATGGCGCGGAAACTAGCTTTGGCGCGATACCGCTTGTGGTGACGTCTTGAGCCCGTGCATCTGCCATGCCCATAACCATCAACGAGATGGCGAACAGCGATAAGAGCGCCGGGCGGCGTAGGTGCACGGACAGAGCCACGAACCCGCGAGGAGAAAGCGATTGCATAAGTTGATCCTGGATTGCAGTGGTCTTTGGCCGCAATGCGGTTTTGTCTAGATCACGCGTCTGGATCGTGGAGGGCGCTCAATCAGGTAGATAGGGCGAACTGGCGTAGCTTGATCCGAAATAGCCGCAAGTGCGTTGTTTTCTGCTTGGGCAGGCAGGGTAAGCAACGGCCCGAGGTAAGGGGTTTCATGCACATGGTCAGCAGTCACCGGCGAGTGCCGATGATCTTCACACCATGAGCAAGAGGGGGCTGTATCTGTGGACAAACTACTGTGCGTGGATTCGCTTTTGAATCCCGCTTGCGGCTCTGTACCCGTCAACAAGGAAGATGTATGCCAGACCATGACCAGCAGTAATGCCAGGCTCAGTGCAAGTACTGCTTGAGTTGTAATAGTACGGCTGGGCATCGTTGATGTCGGTAGGCATTAAGTGGGGGAGGGAGGTTTGATCCTAGCCTCATTGAAAATACGGTCGTCGTACGAATTGTCCCGCATGAGATCACTCTCAGGTGGGCGGCACAAGCACCATAGGCATCGCATAACCTTTTAAAAGGTGACGCGCCCAAAGGGCTAATTACACAGTGCACGGCGGCTGTTAACGATGGTTCCTTGCTGATTATATGGAGTGAGCAAGCAGGCTTTGAAGAAGGAAAACCCACACTAGCTGAGCGTGCGGATCAGGTGCAGTGCTACTAGATGACTAGGGTAGAACCAGTAGCCCCAGCGCTTGACCGGCCAGATCCTGAAATGGCGCGTTCGGCGCAGTAGCCATAGCCCAATTAAGGGCGCCGCGAACGCTGTGGCCAGGATCAGCAACGTATAGGGCTGCAACTCCCACTCCGCGAGCCAGCGGTTACGGCTGTTGGCCAGTACGCAAAGTGCGGCTGGCAATAGCCAAACCAGACCAGGGCGTTGCATGGCCAGCAACAATGCTGCCGGCAACAGCGCACCGAAAATCCCGTACATCAGGCGTTCTTGAATCAGCACTGCCAGGCTCACTCCGGCCAGAGCCAGAATAAGGCCATCGCGGCCACGATGGTGTGCGCCCCAGACGATAAGCAGGCCCAGCAGCAGCGAGGGCATTACATTGAGCGTGCTACTGTCGCTGGAAAGCAGGCGATAGGGCAACTCCGAGATCACGGCAAACGCAACCATCCAGCCCAAATAACGAACGTTGTCATCGGTGTACAGTGCTCCCGATTGCGAGCGCGCCACATTGGCTGCAATGCCCAGGCAGAACAGCGGGAACGCTAAACGACCGACGATAAACAGCCATTCGGCTTCAGGCCAAACGTAGCGCAAGTGATCCAGCAGCATCGTCAGCATCGCCAGCCACTTGATCAGATCCAGGTTGGCGTCGCGTGCATGCGGGCTCACCCGAACCACCCAAGCGTCAGCGCAGCCAGCAGCAGGTAGCGAGTGGCCTTGGCCAGCGTCACGACTAACAGGAAGCTCCAGAACGGTTCGCGCATGACACCGGCTACCACGGTAAGTGGATCACCAATGATCGGTACCCAACTGAGCAGCAGCGACCAGCGACCGAAGCGGTGATACGCCTGCTGGACCCTTTCCAGCTTGCCTTCGCTGACGGGAAACCAGCGCTTGTGCCGGTAGTGCTCGATGGAGCGACCCAGCAGCCAGTTCAGCACCGAGCCCAGCACATTGCCCGTGGTGGCCACCGCCAGTAGTGTCCATGCTGTATAGCGGTCAGTCAGCAGCAACCTGACCAGTACCGCCTCCGACTGCATGGGCAGCAGCGTGGCGGCACCGAAGGCTGTGAGGAACAGACCGAAATAACCGGATAACTCCCACATCGGCTAGGCGTTCAGGCCGATCCAACCGTGGAAACCGACGTAAATCCCCACGCCGATGATCAGCAAGCTGGACAGGTAAGGGGCGCGACGCGCTACAGCGCCAAGCCACGGCCAGCGACTGGAGGCTTGGCGAGCGCCGATAGCGGCGGCAGCGCCAACGGTGACCAGAGTGATGGCCAAACCAATGCTGAAGCACAACACCAGTACGGCTCCCAGCGCAACTTCCTTCACTTGCAGGCAGAGCAGCAGCACGGTGATTGCGGCCGGACACGGAATCAGCCCTCCCGTTAGGCCGAACATGATGATCTGACTGGTGGTGACGTTAAGGCTGCTGAAGCGTTTGCGGATGTCGTTGGCGTGCGCCCGTTCATGGGCATCTTGATAGCCCTCCAGCGACAGTTCCAGTTCCTCCTGCTCAGCATGCTCATGACCGTGGCTGTGCTCGCGGAACTCCAGGTCATAGTCGTGGGAATGACCGGTATGGCCCAGGCTAAGCCGTGCAGTGAAGTCATGGGGCTCAGGAATCTCGACCAGTGATTCCAGATAGCCTCCTCGGTCTACGAACCAGAATTGTTCGGTCTGGCCATCGGGCCGGGTAGCCAGCAGGCTCACTTCAATAGCCGACCAGGTATGGCCACTCAAGGACTTCAGCCGCCAGCGTGGTGGAACTCCTTCTTCAAAGATCGACAGCTCGATACACCCATGCCCGGTATCGATGCGATGGGTTTCATCGTGTTGGTGATGGTCATTGCCCTCCTCGAAGCGCCACATCTGCTCGCCACGCCAAGTGCGCCAAAGCATCCACAAGGCGATAGTGATAATGATCGCTGCGGACGCGAGCTGGAAATAAGGCTCGGTGGTTTCGGCATCCAGGCCTTGTCCTAGGTACATGCCAGCCATGGCCACTAGCCAGACCACGGCTGTGTGCGAAAGCGTTGCAGCAAGACCCAGCAGAATGGCCTGCTTCACCGAGCCACGAATGGCCACGATAAATGCCGCCATCATGGTTTTTGAATGCCCTGGCTCCAGGCCATGCAAGGCACCGAGCAAGATGGCACTGGGGAAATACAGCCAGGCCTGCGAGGCCCCCTGTTGCAGCAGTTCGGCGAAGCTCGACATGGGAAGAGGCCTAGAGGTACTTGGTGATTTGCTTGAAGTCTTCGAGTGATGCGCGCTCGCCTATTGCAAGTGCTTCGACCGTGTGTTCCAGGCAGTGGTCGATATGGTCTTGGATCAGCACACGCTTGGCCTGGCAGACGGCTTTCTCTACGGCATGCAACTGCTGAGCGATGTCGACGCAGGCACGGCTGTCTTCGATCATGGTGACGATGCTGCGCAGGTGGCCCTCCGCACGCTTCAACCTTTTGATGATGTCGCCATGACTTTGGTGCTGGTGGCCGTGTTC
>JAHJXZ010000109.1 GCA_018827205.1 Gammaproteobacteria bacterium
CATTGAGCGAGGCGAGCGCAGTGTGGTTTGTCGGTGGCGATCAGGCACGTATTGCCCGCGCGCTGTTCAATGCCGATGGCAGCCCATCGCTGCTGATGCAGGAAGTGCGCAAGGTGTATGACAAAGGCGGCGTGGTCGCCGGCACCAGCGCCGGTGCCAGCATTCTCGGTGCGCAGATGCCCACCGCTTATGGCGTGGTCATGGATACCCTGGACTTTGGCGTGGCCAGCAAGGCCGACCAGCGCGGCGCAGCGGTGCTGAAAGGCTCGGGCCTGTTCAGCGGCGGCATCATTGATCAGCACCTTGACCAGATCGAAGAAACCAGCACTGGCCGCGCCGCACGTATGGCGGCCTATCTGGCCGAGCAGAAGTCCACACGCGGCTTTGGCCTGGATACCAATACCGCCATGTGGGTAAACCCCGAAGGCCAGGTGCAGGTGCTGGGCGAGGGTTACCTGACGGTGATGGACGCCAGCCAGGCCGAGAAAACATTCGGTGTTTACGGCACCCAGTTGAGCAATGTTCGTCTGGCCATGCTCGGTAACGGCGATCGCTATGACCTGGCTAGCGGCAAGGTGCAGCCTGCCGAAGGCAAAGCCGCCATTGAAGCCGGCAACGAATACCTGGTGGGCAACCAGCTGATCACCGATCTGTCAGCCGTTTCGGCAATCGGCCGGGCAGTGCTCTATGGCCTGGCGGATAACACTGCGATGCGTCAGGTCGGCCTGATGACCCGCTACAACCCGCTCAACGGCTACCACTACGGTTACCGTTTCGAGTTCAGCAAAACCGCTGACTTCAGTGCCCATAGCCAGTTCTACGATTCGCTGACCAACTACAGCGTTGATGGCGTGCGTTTGGATATTCGCCCGGTCAACGCCAGCCTCGGCGACCCGGCGAGCAGTGCCCCTAAAGATGCCGGCAACGGCGCGGCGGGCGATGCGATTCGCGCCGTGAGCTTCCGCGGCCTGATGACCCTCAACGAGCAGAACGACTTCGAGCCGCAGCGGCCGATCAGTCGCCTGGAGCTGGCCAATGCCCTGCAAATGACGCTCGCCGCAGAACCCAAGCTGGATGCACTGCCCAAACTCACTGACATCGGCGCCGATGATCCGATGCGCGATCAGCTCGATGCGGTGCTTTCCAATGGCTGGATGACCAGCGCTGATGCCTTTGCCGGCAGTCAGCCGGTCACTCGCAAGGAGTGGGCGCTGGCCAGCAAGGCGCTGGTGGAGCGTTATCAGGGCATCAGCCTGGCGAAAACCGCCGCGCTGACGGACCTCGGTGGCGTCGATAAAGCCTTTGCCGACGCGGCCAGCCTGACGGTGGGTGAGGGCTGGTTGCAGGCGGATAAGGGCCGCTTCAATCCGAGTGCATCGGTGACCCGCGCCGAAGTGGCGCAGGCGCTGGCCAAGGTCAGTGGCTTGCTCAAGTGATGACCTAAGTCGCTCAGCGCCGCCTTGTCCACGGCGCTGACTCCCTAATTCGAATTCAAGCAAGAGTCCTGTATGCAAATCAGCAGGTTGGAATCGTTCGCCCTGGAAAAGCTGTTGCAGCCCCAGAGCAACCACGCATTAGTCGCCGCGCAGCCCACTTTGCGGGTGCTTGAGCGAGTGCAAACCGCAGCTGGCTTCTACTCGATCATCCAACTGCCGGCGAGCCTGCGGGCGCTTCAGGAAAGTGCCGAGCTGGAATGGCCATTCAAGCTCAAGCGGTTGAAAGCAAAAGGTTATTTCGTTTGCTGGGCCGAGTCTGAAACAACTCTATGCCTGGAGGCTGTGATCAGCAAGGGCGTGTGCCCGCCCGAACTGTCGCTGGAGCAGTTTGCTTAGCGCCAGTGCTGCAAGGAATGCGTCGCTGCCCGCGGCGGATTTTCGAGATGTTCAATAAAAACCAATGGAGTAAGCCATGAAAGTCGTAAAACTGAGCCTGATCGCCCTCGCGGTCGCCGCTGGCTCGCAATTTGCCGTTGCCGGCGATCAACAGGAGTCCAAGGGCTTTATCGAGGACAGCACCTTAAAGCTGATCAATCGCAACCTGTATATGCAGCGCAACTTCGTCAATAGCCAGCGCAATACCCGCGAAGAGTGGGCGCATGGCATGCACCTGAACTACGCCTCCGGCTTTACTCAGGGCACCGTAGGTGTGGGTGTTGATGCCTACGCGTATGGCGGCATCAAACTTGATGGCGGGCGTGGCAGCGTGGGTAACGGCATCCTGCCAGTCGATGGCGAAGGTCGTATCGAAGACAACACCGGTGAAATGGGCGGTGCGCTCAAGGCGCGTATTTCCTCCACCGAGCTGAAGTTCGGCGAACAGCGTCCGACCGCCCCAGTCTTTGCCACCGGCGACTCACGCCTGCTGCCGGAAACAGCAACAGGTTTCCAGCTGTTCAGCAACGAGATCGACAACCTATCGATTGAAGCGGGGCACTTCACCGCTATCAATCGCCGCAATTCGAGCAATTCTGATGGCGATCTGACCAGTGAGTACGCTGAAGTTGAAGCACGCAGCGTTGACTTCCTCGGCGCGACTTACAACATCAACGACAACCTCAGTGTGGCGCTCTACGCCAGTGAGGCTGAAGACATCTGGCGTCAGTACTTCGCCAACGTTTACTACACCATTCCACTGGCCGACGATCAGTCGTTGAACTTCGACTTGGTGGCCTACAAGACCGATGACCAGGGTGATGCCCTGGCCGGTGAGCTGGATACCCTGACTTACTCGCTGAAAGCGGCCTACAGCTTCGGTGCGCACAAGCTCAGCCTGGCGTACCAGAAAGTTAATGGTGATGAGTTCTTCGACTACATCGGTGGCGACTCGATCTGGCTGGCCAACTCGGTGCAGTACTCCGACTTCAATGCCCCGAACGAGCGCTCCTTCCAGGCACGTTACGACCTGAATATGGCGACCTTTGGTGTGCCGGGTTTGAGCTTTATGGCGCGCTACATCAAGGGTGACCAGATCGATGGCACCAAGGCTGATCCGAATGGTTCCTTTGCAGGTTGGGCGGGCGACAACGAGAAGCACTGGGAGCGCGACCTGGAAGCCAAGTACGTAGTGCAGTCCGGTGCTGCTAAGGATCTGTCTCTGCGTTTGCGTCAGGCCACCCATCGCTCCACGGCCTTTGACAATGATCTGCAGGACGTACGCCTGATCATCGAATACCCGCTGAGCATTCTGTAAGGCAGTCACCGGCCGCTCATGCTGGTGAAGCGGCCGGTTGTTTATTCAAGGTCAGCTCCCATTGCTCCTTTGGCCTTAAGGCGCCCTGTGCGGCGCCTCTTTTCATGGCTTGGAGCCTGGCCTCTGACCCCAGGCTGTTTATCTGACAGCGCTTGCAAGGGGCACCGAAATGCTACGAGCAACCCTATTTCTGCTGGGTTTGATGCTGCTGAGCAGCGTTCAGGCGCAGCCTCTGCGTATCGCCATGGAAGGGCAGTTCCCGCCCTTCGAAGAGGTCGATGCGAGTGGCCAATTACGCGGTTTTAATGTCGATGTCGCCGAGGCCCTGTGCCAGGCCATGACGGCTGATTGTCAGCTGGTCCGGTTTGCCTGGGATGACTTGATTCCGGCGCTTAACGAGCAGCGTGCGGACCTGATTCTGGCGTCCATGTCGATCACCGCGCAGCGTGCCGAGCTGGTGGATTTCACCGCCAAATATGCGCAAACCCCGGCCTTTTTCTTCGCCCGCAAGGGCCTGGTCAACCAGGTGATCATCACCCCAAGGCGCATTGCCGGCAAACGCCTGGGCGTGCAGCGCGACACCACCTACGACCGCTTCCTCACTGACAAATACCAGCAGCACACCGAGGTACTGCGTTTCGATTCCGCCGAAGGCATGTACCAGGCGCTTGGCGCAGGGCGCGTCGACCTGGTGCTGGATGACGCGGTGTCCGGCTATTTCGGCTTTCTCGACACGGATAAGGGCCAGGGTTTCGAGCAGGTCGGCAACAAGGTGGTGGCGCCCAAACACTTTGGCAAAGGCCAGGGCATCGCCGTGCGCAAGGGCGACCACGTACTGCGTGAGCGGCTGGATAGAGCCCTCAGCGTGATTCTCAGCAACGGCGTCTACAAGCGCATCGAGAAGCAGTACTTCAAGCAATTCACGGTGTATTAGCCGGAGGAGTCAGCCACCCAGAGAGCCATGCAGTGTTATCTGCAGCAGTTCCCGTTTTACAACACCCACAACAAGCGTGCGCAGAGCGTACATTTCGGAGAACTCGTACCCATGATCAGATCATTTATGCGGTGCAGCGTGTTGCTGCTCGCCCTTCTACCCGTTACCGGCTACAGCGCCGGCCCGCTGATATTGGTGGGCGGCGGCCTCAAGGATGACAACACGGCAATCTATCAGCGCCTTATTCAGTTAGCCGGTGGCAGCGGTCAGGCACGGATTGGCGTGATTACCGCTGCATCAATCCCGGAAAGCGACGACCCGGATGCCGGCACGGCCGATGCCGCCAACTCCAAAGCCAATGGCGAGTTTTATGCTCAGCTGCTGGAGACATACGGCGCCGCCGATGCGCAGTGGATCCCCATCGACCTGGATCAGATCAGCAATAACAGCAACCCGCAGGTGGTCGCGCAGATCAACAGCATGACCGGGTTCTTTTTCGGCGGTGGTGATCAGTCGCGCCTGACCCAGACCCTGCAAACTGCGACCCGTGCTGATAGCCCGGCATTGGCGGCCATTCGTGCGCGGCACAACGCTGGTGCGGTATTGGCGGGCACCAGCGCCGGCACTGCGATCATGGTGCAGGGGCCGATGGTCACCGGTGGTGAAAGCTATGACGGCCTGCGTTATGGCGTTTACAGCTCGCCGGGTGGCGATGACCTGTCCTACGACATGCAGGGTGGTTTTGGCTTTTTCAATTACGGCTTGATTGATACCCACTTCAGTGAGCGTGGGCGTCAGGGACGTATCGTGCGTCTTGCCGATCACACCCAGGTGCCGTTTGCCTTCGGTGTTGATGAAAACACCGCATTGCTGGTGCAGAACAACCCAACCCTGGGGCAGGTGGAAATGGAGGTGGTCGGTGAAAATGGGGTGTTTATTTTCGACCTGCGTAATAAGGAGCGCGGCACCGGCAGCAGCTACGCCTTGTATGACGTACTGGGCAGCTACCTGACGGCGGGCGATCGCTATCGGCCAGTCACGGGCCAGTTTGTCATCGCCAGTGGCAAGACCAGCTTGCGTGGTCGTGAGCGTTACAGCTCGGCGTTGAGTGCGACCACCGATATTTTCAGCAGCCCTAATAACAGTGGCAGTTCTGGTCGTCGTAAACCGCGCGAGTTTGTCAAAGTCAGTGCCGACCTGTTCGACAGCCGGGTGACCAGTACCTTGGGGCGCACCTACGAGACCAATCCGCGCTTTCGCGTGGATTTGATCAAAAGCACCCAGTTCGACAGCCACGGCTACCAGGGCACCGTCGGCGGCAAGAGCATGTTGTCTTACCTTCGCCTGCTGATGGATTTCCGCCCTAACTAACCTGCGTCAGGCTATTTATGCCGCAAAAATGACTTAGGGTTTTGTTCGCCGAGATCACGCCTGGTGCGGCGTGGTCTCGGTTTACTTTATTTATGAGGCGGAGCTGCCTGTGCTCGCGCGCATGGCCATGGGGACGCGGGGCCGCTTTATGACTCCGGTTCAGTGCTCGTCTGCTGCCGTTTCCAGGCTCTGTAGCACCACCTGCTCAAGCGAGTTACTGAGTTCTGGCTGCGTGCCGGCCAGTTGGCCGAGCAGTTCCCATTGCTGATCCAGCTCGCTGTTAATCGCCAGCATGCGCTCGATCATCTTGTGTGCGGTGGCGTTTACGGCGCTGTCCTGGGTGTTGAGCAGTTCAAACGACATCGCGGTGATGGCGGCAGTCAAATGGGTGAGGGTGCGCGTGGACAGGCTGAGCAACTCGGTCAATTGCGCTTCCTTGGCAGTCATGGTCATCTCCTTGTGAGTCCCGCCCTGAGCTTAACGCGACATTGTGTCGCCCGGCTATCCGCACCATCGCCTGAGTCCTACCGCCGGGCTTCTGCCCCCTCTGTCTATTGTCCAGTGCTCGGTTGCGCCGATCGTCAACGCACTCCGTCGGCCACTGCGCGGATAGTGGTCTGTTGTGCTTTGCTAGTTAAGGCGTGAATAAAAGCCTTAGTGCAACCACGTTGGTGTTTTGGTTGTACCTGTCGTCGGAAGCTGTGTGGTTTTTTAAAACGAGCGTTTCCCTCGTGCTTCGGGTGATTTTAGCTAGAGCCTTGCCAGCACAGGGCTTGCGCCAGAATGTAGTGTGATTTTGTGGTGCTGAGTGCTGCTGAAAACCTTGATTTTGTTTGGTTGCACCTAGTTGCACCTTGCGCCTTCTGAGGTTTAATCTCTCGCCAGATTTTTTGTGACCCGCCACCCATGGCGGCCACCCCTCGGGGCCGTCGCGGGGCGACGTCCAAAATTGCTCCCGGTGATTATTTGCCGTGCTCCAGCTCATACAGGACAAACCAATGGCTACCACTACCCTTGGCGTAAAGCTCGATGATGCAACCCGTGATCGCCTCAAGCAGGCTGCGCAGTCGATTGACCGCACGCCGCATTGGTTGATCAAACAGGCGATCTTCAATTATCTGGAGCAGATCGAGGGTGGGTTGACCCCGGCTGAGCATTCGGGCCTGGCGGCTGTCGCTGGCGAAGAGTCGGTTGAAAGCCTGACCGAGCAAGGCCTGCAGGTGTTTCTCGATTTCGCCGAAAGCATCCTCCCGCAATCGGTACTGCGTGCGGCGATTACCGGCGCCTACCGCCGTCCGGAAACCGAGGCCGTACCGATGCTCTTGGAGCAGGCGCGTCTGCCCAAGGACATGGCCGAGGCCAGCAACAAACTGGCCATGAGCATTGCCGAGAAGCTGCGTAGCCAGAAGAACGCCGGCGGCCGTCAGGGCCTGGTGCAGGGGTTGCTGCAAGAATTCTCGCTGTCATCGCAGGAAGGTGTGGCGCTGATGTGCCTGGCCGAAGCGCTGCTGCGTATTCCGGACAAGGCCACGCGTGATGCGCTGATCCGCGACAAGATCAGCAACGGCAACTGGAGCCAGCACCTGGGCAACAGCCCGTCGATGTTCGTCAACGCCGCCTCCTGGGGCCTGTTGATCACCGGCAAGCTGGTGGCCACGCACAACGAAGCCGGTTTGGTGACGTCGCTTAACCGCATTATCGGCAAAGGCGGCGAGCCGCTGATCCGCAAGGGCGTGGACATGTCCATGCGCCTGATGGGCGAGCAGTTTGTCACCGGTGAAACCATCGCCGAAGCTCTGGCCAATGCCACCAATATGGAAGGCAAGGGCTTCCGTTACTCCTACGACATGCTCGGCGAAGCCGCGCTGACCGACGAAGATGCCAAGCGTTACCTGGCGTCCTACGAGCAGGCCATTCATGCCATAGGCAAGGCCTCTCACGGCCGTGGCATCTACGAAGGCCCGGGTATCTCGATCAAGCTCTCCGCACTGCACCCGCGCTACAGCCGTGCGCAGTACGAGCGCGTGATGGACGAGCTGTACCCGATCCTGCTGGGCCTGACCAAGCTGGCCAAGCAGTACGACATCGGCCTGAACATCGACGCCGAAGAAGCCGACCGCCTGGAAATCTCCCTCGATCTGCTTGAGCGTCTGTGCTTCGACCCGGCCCTGACCGGCTGGAACGGTATCGGTTTTGTGATTCAGGCCTACCAGAAGCGCTGCCCGTATGTGATCGACTACGTCATTGACCTGGCCAAGCGCAGCCGTCACCGCCTGATGATCCGCCTGGTGAAAGGCGCGTACTGGGACAGTGAGATCAAGCGCGCCCAAGTCGAAGGACTGGAAGGCTACCCGGTGTATACCCGCAAGACTTACACCGACGTTTCTTATATAGCCTGTGCGCGCAAGCTGCTGGCCGTGCCGGAAGCCATCTATCCGCAGTTCGCCACTCACAACGCCCATTCGTTGTCGGCGATCTACCAACTGGCTGGGCAGAACTACTATCCGGGCCAGTACGAATTCCAGTGCCTGCACGGTATGGGTGAGCCGCTGTATGAGCAAGTGGTGGGCAAGGTTGCCGATGGCAAGCTGAACCGTCCGTGCCGTATTTACGCGCCGGTTGGCAGCCATGAAACCCTGCTGGCTTATCTGGTGCGTCGTCTGTTGGAAAACGGCGCGAACACCTCGTTCGTTAACCGTATCGCCGACCACAGCATCTCGATCAAGGAGCTGGTGCTCGATCCGGTGCAGCAAATTGAGCAGATGGCCGCGCAGGAAGGTGGCCTCGGCCTGCCGCACCCGCGCATCGCTCTGCCACGCGCCTTGTATGGTGATGCGCGACTGAACTCCGAAGGCATCGACCTGGCCAACGAACACCGCCTGGGTTCGCTGTCCTCGGCGCTGCTGAGCACCGTCAATACCGCTTACAAGGCCATGCCACTGCTCGGCTGTGACACGCCTGAACTGGGTGAGGCGCAGCCGGTACGCAACCCGGCGGATCATCGTGACATCGTCGGTCACGTGCATGAGGCCAGCGAGCAGGATGTAAAAAACGCCGTGCTTTGTGCAGTGTCCAGCGGGCAGATCTGGCAGTCGACCCTGCCGGCCGAGCGTGCCGCCGTACTGGATCGCGCCGCGGACCAGATGGAAGCCGAAATTCAGCAACTGATGGGCCTGCTGGTGCGCGAGTCCGGTAAGACGTTTGCCAATGCCATCGCCGAAGTGCGCGAGGCAGTGGACTTCCTGCGCTACTACGCGGCGCAGGCGCGTAATCACTTCAGCAATGACAGCCATCGCCCGCTGGGCCCGGTGGTGTGCATCAGCCCGTGGAACTTCCCGCTGGCCATCTTCAGTGGTCAAGTGGCCGCTGCGCTGGCAGCCGGCAACACCGTGCTGGCCAAACCGGCTGAGCAAACCCCGCTGATCGCCGCACAAGCGGTGCGCATTTTGCTGGAAGCCGGCGTGCCTGCCGGTGCCGTGCAGCTGCTGCCGGGCCGTGGCGAAACCGTGGGTGCCGGCCTGATCGGCAGCGAGCGCGTGCGTGGGGTGATGTTTACCGGTTCCACCGAAGTGGCTGGAATCATCCAGCGCAACCTCGCTGGTCGCCTGGATGCCCAGGGCCGCACCATTCCGCTGATCGCCGAAACCGGCGGCCTCAACAGTATGATCGTCGACTCCTCTGCACTCACCGAGCAGGTGGTGGTTGATGTGGTGGCCTCGGCCTTCGACAGCGCGGGTCAGCGTTGCTCGGCATTACGCGTACTGTGTGTGCAGGAAGATGTGGCGGATCGGGTGATCAACATGCTCAAAGGCGCCATGGCTGAGTACAGCATGGGCAACCCGGAACGCTTGAACACAGACATCGGCCCGGTGATTGATGCCGAAGCCAAGGACAATATCGACCAGCACATCGCAAAAATGCGCGAGAAGGGCCGCAAGATTTTCCAGGCGGCGCGCAGCAATGGTGATGACATCAAGCGCGGCACCTTTGTCACACCGACGCTGATCGAGCTGGACAGTTTCGATGAAATGACTCGTGAGATCTTCGGCCCGGTACTGCACGTGGTGCGTTATGCCCGTGCGGACCTCGGCAAGCTGCTGCAGCAGATCAACGACAGCGGTTATGGCCTGACCCTGGGCGTGCACACACGCATCGACGAAACCATCGCCCAGGTGGTTAACAGCGCCAAAGTCGGCAACCTCTACGTCAACCGCAACATGGTTGGTGCCGTGGTGGGTGTGCAGCCGTTTGGTGGTGAAGGCCTCTCTGGTACCGGCCCGAAAGCCGGTGGCCCGCTGTACATGTACCGCCTGCTGGCAACCCGTCCGCAGGACGCAGTGGCCAAGCAGCTGCAGCAGGAAAACGGCGACATCACCCGTCCGGCTGCGCAGGCCAAGGTTATCCAGGCGCTGCAGGAATGGGCAGCAACGCATGAGCCGAGCCTGTCCGCGCTGAGTGCGCAGTATGTTGAGTTAGCGCAGAGCGGCACCGTGCAGATGCTTACCGGCCCAACCGGTGAGCGCAACAGCTACAGCCTGCTGCCGCGTGAGCACGTGTTGTGTCTGGCCGATGAGCGTAGCGATCTGCTGGCGCAACTGGCTGCCGTGCTGGCTGTGGGTTGCCAGGTACTGTGGCAGGAAAGCACGCTGACTCAGGAGCTGTTTGCCACGTTGCCCAAGGCTGTGCAGCAGCGGATTACCGTGCTCAACCAATGGAGCAGCAGCGAGACGGTGTTCGACGCGATCCTGCACCACGGCGACTCCGACCAGCTGCGTGAAGTCTGCCAACTGGCCGCTCAGCGCCCTGGCGCAATCATCGGTGTACATGGCTTGCATAAAGGCGAGACGGATATTCCGCTGGAGCGCCTGCTGATCGAACACGCACTGAGCATCAACACCGCAGCGGCCGGCGGCAACGCCAGCCTGATGACCATCGGCTAATAACCTCTAGTCACGCTGCACCGAGCATCCTGCCTCGACCGGTTCGCCGGTTGGGGCAGTTGGCAACACCGGCTTACCGCCACCCCCAGGTACTTTTCCCAAGTACCTGATGCTGCACTGCAGCGCCCGTCGTACATCCGGCAACGGAGGGTTACCCGCCCGGTACGATGCGTTTCTTCCCTTCTGGCATTTCGATGCGATGCACCGGCTTACCCGGCTGGTGCAGAAACGGAGCTACTCGCTCCGTTTCAAATCGATCGCCCGACCCTCGCCCATGCAATCCAAGCCCAGTTACTGGCCGTCAGCATGACGACAGTGAACACTGCCTGATAACAATGTCTCGGTTTTTACATGCCTGATCTAGCGACGTGCGGCCTGTCTGTGTGTGACTTGATCGCGTTAGCGCAAGCCTGTGTTCGCTACCGCACTGAGCCCTAGGGCTTTTGCGCGCAGGATGGGAATCTTCCTGGCTGGGTGCGTTTGACCTGCACTTGTCCATGGCCCGAGTACGAAGTTTGATGAGAGGCGCCGCAATGACGGAACGTCGAGTCCAGGTCAATGCGCATGCGGCCGACGTCGGCAGGGTGGTTGCGGTTCGCGGCAGTGTCATCGACATGCGCTTCGATACTGCGCTGCCGGCTGTGCATACCTTGCTGCGGGCCGGCGAAGGCGGGCGGGTGGCGATTGAGGTGCTGGCTCAGCACGACGCCAATCATGTACGCGGTATTGCCCTGACGCCCACTCAAGGGCTGGCGCGCGGCATGCCGGTGCAGAACAGCGGAGGGCCATTGCTGGCACCGGTCGGCAAGCCAATCCTCTCGCGCATGTTCGACGTTTTCGGTAACACCATCGACCGTGAACCAGCGCTTGAAGGCGTGCAATGGCGTTCGGTGCACAGTCAGCCGCCGCCCTTGGTGCGCCGCTCGACGCAATCCGAAATATTCGAAACCGGCATCAAAGCCATCGACGTGCTCACCCCGCTGGAGCGCGGTGGCAAGGCCGGTTTGTTCGGCGGCGCGGGCGTCGGCAAGACGGTGCTGCTGACCGAAATGATCCACAACATGGTCGGCCATCAACAGGGCGTGAGCATCTTTTGCGGCATCGGCGAGCGTTCGCGCGAAGGCGAGGAACTCTACCGCGAGATGCAGGCCGCCGGGGTGCTGCCCAATATGGTGATGATCTTCGCGCAGATGAACGAGCCGCCTGGCGCGCGCTTTCGCGTCGGCCATGCGGCGCTGACCATGGCCGAGTATTTCCGCGACGACGAGCACCGCGATGTGTTGCTGCTGATCGACAATATTTTCCGCTTTATCCAGGCCGGCTCGGAAGTTTCCGGGTTGATGGGGCGGATGCCGTCGCGCCTGGGTTATCAGCCGACCATGGGCACTGAACTGGCGTCGCTGGAAGAGCGCATCGCCAACACCGACAGCGGCGCGATCACCTCGATCCAGGCGGTGTATGTGCCGGCGGACGACTTCACCGACCCGGCGGCGGTGCACACCTTCTCTCACCTGTCGGCGTCCATCGTGTTGTCGCGCAAACGTGCCAGCGAAGGCTTGTTCCCAGCCATCGACCCGCTGCAATCGAGCTCGAAGATGGTCACGCCGGGCATTGTCGGCGAGCGCCACTACCGGTTGGCGCAGGCCATTCGCCGCACGCTGGCGCAGTACGCCGAACTCAAGGACATCATCGCCATGCTTGGCCTGGAGCAGTTGTCGCCCGAGGACCGCAAGGTGGTGGCGCGTGCACGGCGGCTGGAACGCTTCCTCACTCAGCCGTTTTTCACCACGGAACAGTTCACCAATATGAGCGGCAAGCTGGTCAGCCTGGCCGATGCGCTGGATGGCTGCGAACGCATCCTCGCCAATGAATTTAAGGACCTGCCCGAGAGCGCGCTGTACATGATTGGCTCTGTGGATGAAGCCACGGCCAAGGCCAAGTCGAGCGCTCAATCCAAGCCCGAAGCAAAACCCGGGCCCGACGCCAAAGCAAAACCCGCAGCGAAGCCAGAGCCCAGCGAGGAGCACGCGCATGCCGTTGATGACGCTTAAGGTGCTGCTGCCATTTGCGGTGTTCGCCGAGGAAACCCGCGTGTCGCGCATGGTGGTCGAGACCGCGCAGGGTTCTTTCGGCCTGCTGCCGCAGCGTCTCGACTGCGTGGCCTCCTTGGTGCCCGGCATCTTCAGTTTCGAGAGCGAAGCGCAGGGTGAGGTGTTCCTTGCCTTGGACGAGGGCGTGCTGGTTAAGACTGGCCCGGATGTGCTGATTTCCGTGCGCCATGCGCTGCGTGGTACAGACCTGGCGCATCTGCGTGATGCGGTCGAGCAGGAGTTCCTCACCCGGGATGAGCAGCAGCAAGCCGTGCGCGCTGCGATGGCCAAACTCGAAACGGGCTTTATGCGACGCTTCGCCTCGCTGCGCGAGCGTTCCTCATGAAGCAGGAACCCAAACGCACGCCGTCTGCCAGCCCCGGCCTTGCCGAGCAAGTGGGTGCCAAGGCGACGCGCAAGCTCAAGGCACAGCGCAATGGTGCGCCTGGCGTCTGGTTTGGCCTCGGCATGATGGGTTTGATCGGCTGGTCCGTCACGGTGCCTACCCTGCTGGGTGCGGTGCTCGGCCTGTGGCTCGACCAGCGCTATCCCGGTGGCCGCTCCTGGACCCTGGCGCTGCTGATGGCGGGGCTGACCATCGGCTGCTTGAACGCCTGGCATTGGGTTTCGCAGGAAGACCGCGCCATGCACACCGAACAGGAGAACGACGATGACTGACTACGGCAGCCTGGCCTTGGCTGGCGCGTTACTGGCCGGCGTCACGCTGGGCACGATCTTCTTCGGCGGCCTGTGGTGGACGGTGCGACGCGGCGCAGTTTCGCCGACACCGACACGTTGGTTCCTTGGCAGCCTGGTGTTGCGCAGCGCCATCGTGCTGGCCGGTTTTTATGCCGTGGGGGCAGGGCAGCCGTTGCTGCTGGGCATGTGCCTGCTGGGCTTTGTGCTTGCGCGGGCCATTGTCATGCGTACAACCCGGCCTCGTTCTACGGTGGTGGCGACAGTCGGCCTGCCAACCGCTGGAGAACCGCCATGCGCTTGACCCCCGATGAGTGGGTTTTCTGGGAGTACGGCTTTATCAAGCTGAACGCCACCATTGTTTTCACCTGGGCGCTGATGGCTGTGCTGGTGGTCGGTGCCGCACTGATCACCCGGCGGCTCGCAACGGGCCATCAACGTTCGCGCTGGCAAAACCTGCTGGAAATCGTGGTGACGGCGATCATGGGCCAGATCAAGGATGTTGGCCTGCAAAACCCGCGGCGCTACCTGGGTTTTCTCGGCACGTTGTTTCTGTTTGTCGCCGCTGCGGCATTGGCCACGGTGATTCCCGGTTACGAGCCGCCTACCGCGTCGCTATCGACCACCACGGCGTTGGCCCTATGCGTACTGGTGGCAGTGCCGCTATTTGGTATTTCCGGCGAGGGGCTAAAGGCTTACCTGAAATCCTACGTGCAACCCACACCGATCATGTTGCCGTTCAACCTGATCAGTGAAGTCTCGCGCACCCTGGCACTGGCGGTGCGGCTGTTTGGCAACATGATGAGCGGCGCGATGATCATCGCCATTCTGCTGTCGATTACGCCTTTCGTGTTTCCCATCGTGATGACGCTATTGGGCCTGCTGACCGGCATGGTGCAGGCCTACATCTTCACCATCCTCGCGGCGGTGTACATCGCTGCGGCCACCCGCAGCCGAACCAGCAAACAGCCTGCGGCCTGAGCCGGGGGCCACTTTTTATTCATCTACCCAAAGGCATACCTTATGGACGCTCTCACCTGGATCGCCATCGCTTCCATCGTTATGGCTGGCCTGACCACGGGCTTCGGCACCATGGGCCCAGCGCTGGCCGAGGGTAAAGCGGTCTCCGTTGCGCTCACCGCGCTAGCCCAGCAGCCGGATGCATCGGCCACCATCACCCGTACCTTGTTTGTTGGCCTGGCGATGATC
>JAHJXZ010000110.1 GCA_018827205.1 Gammaproteobacteria bacterium
TAAACAAGCAGGTCAGTGACCCGCAGTTGCGTGCGCAGTTGCAGCCGGATTACCCCATGGGCTGTAAGCGCATCCTGATCAGCAATGATTACTTCCCGGCCCTGGCAAAGCCCAATGTGGCGGTGATCAGCGAGGTGATCAGCCGCGTCGGCGAGCGCGCCATCATGACCGCCGATGGCCGCGAGCACCCCTGCGATGTGCTGATCTACGGTACCGGCTTTGCCGCCACGGATTTTCTCGCGCCAATGCAGATTCGCGGGCTCGGCGGGCAAGAGCTGAACCAGGCCTGGCGCGATGGCGCCGAAGCCTATAAGGGCATCAGCGTCAGTGGATTTCCCAACCTGTTTATCCTTTACGGACCCAATACCAACCTGGGGCACAACTCGATCATTTATATGCTCGAAAGCCAGTTCCGTTATGTGCTTGGCTGCATCGATTTGCTGCGCCAGCAGGGCGCCCGTTATCTGGACGTAAAAGCGCAAGTGCAGCAGCGCTACAACCAGCAGATCCAGGCCAGCTCACATCGAACGATATGGGAGCAGGGCTGCTCAAGCTGGTACAAAACCGCCTCCGGCAAAAGCACCAACAACTGGCCGGGCTATACCTTTACCTATCGCCTGCAGACCCGCGCACCGGAGCCCAATGACTATGAATGCACCCGCTGAATTTACCGCCCCCGCGGCCGATCAGGCGTTACTGCGCAGCGTCTTGCGTACCAGCTTGCGTCTGCTATTCCGTGGCCTGGTGCGCCCACCGATGCCGATTGCTGGTCAGCGTGCGGTGCTGCGTTTGCTGACTGCAGCCAGCCCGGCGCCGCGTGGCATCACCCGCAGTGCCGGCACCTTGGGCGGGCGGCCTTGTGAGTGGCACAAGCCGCAGAGTGGTCGTGGCACCGTGCTGCTGTATCTGCATGGCGGTGCTTATCTGATCGGCGGGGCGAATACCCACCGTACGATCTGCTCCAACCTGGCAAAACGCGGGCAGATGAATGTATGCGCCCTGGATTATCGCCTGGCGCCGGAACATCAATATCCTGCGGCTCGCGAGGATGCGCTGGCAGCGTTTCAGGAACTGATCAAGCTGGGTTACAAGCCTGAGCAGATTGTCATCGGCGGCGATTCAGCGGGTGGCAACCTGAGCCTGATAACTAGCCTGCGCCTGCGCGACCTGGGCCTGCCGCAACCGGCAGCGCTGGTGTGTTTCTCGCCGGTGACCGACTTTACCGGCACACAGCTGCACGAGCCGCCGGCCGGTGATCCACTGATTCATCGCAAGTGGGTGGAGCAGGCCCTGGCGCTGTATTGTCCAGTGGGCTTGGCACATGACGACCCTGGTTTGTCGCCGCAGTTTGCCGATCTGCACGGCCTGGCCCCGGTATTGATCCAGGTCGGTGAAGACGAAATTCTGCGTAACGACAGCCTGCGCTTTGCCGACAAGGCCAAGGCCGCCGGCGTGGATGTGCGCCTGCAGCGTTATCCGGACTTGTGGCACGTGTTCCAGGCCCATGCCGGCATGCTCAAGGCCGCCGATTTTGCCCTGGCCGAAGTGGTGAGCTTTCTGCGTGAGCGGGGCTGCTGAGTGAATAACATCCTGATTACCGGAGCCGCCTCGGGGATCGGCGCAGCCACCGCCAGGCTGTTTCATCAGCACGGCTGGCAGGTTGGTTTGCTCGATATCAACCACCAGGCGCTGGCCAAGCTGGCGGGTGAGCTGGGTAACGTCTGGCATGCCGAGTTGGACGTGAGCGACCCGGCGGCGGTCAAGGTCGCCCTGGCGGACTTCTGCGCCCTGCATGGCGGCCAACTGCGCCTGCTGTTTAACAGCGCCGGGATTTTGCAGTGCGGGCACTTCGAGGACATCGAACTGAGTGAGCATGCGCGCATCCTGCAGATCAATGTGCAGGGCCTGCTGAATATGACCCACGCGGCTTTTCCCTATCTGCAAGCCACGCCCGACGCCCAGGTGATCAATATGGGCTCGGCTTCAGGCGTCTACGGCGTGCCGCATCTGGCCAGCTATTCGGCCTCCAAGTTCGCTGTGCGTGGGCTGACCGAGGCGCTGGATCTGGAATGGGCCAAGCACGGTATCCGCGTCGGCGACCTGATGCCGCCGTTTGTCAGCACGCCGATGCTTAACAACCAACGCTTCCAGGCCCCGGTTCTGAGCCGTCTGGGCGTCAATCTTGAGGCCGAAGCCGTGGCCCAAGCCGCCTGGGCGCAAACCCGGAGTAAGGCGGTACACCGGCCGATCAGTCTGCAATTCAAGCTGCTGTACTGGTCCGGCCAGCTGACGCCAGCCTGGCTGACTCGGCGCATCATGGCCTGGCTGGGCCGCGAATAGGGTTGAAACAACTTTCGCTGGGCAAATGCGCGTTGATGGGACTAGTCTGCATTTAACGCTTCTGACTTGTTCGCTCTGAGCAAGCCTGCGTTGACCAGCCCTGGTTTCAGGTCTGGCTTATGACATATCAAGCAGCACATCGCTTGATTCTCGGGCGGCACTGCAACTGGTGCCGCAACACCGCTGATGCTCTGGCGGTAGCAATGGGAAAGCGTTTACCAGGTCGTTGCACTGCAGTATCGACACCTAGTTGGTTCTTTAGCGTCCTGTAAATTTGTCCATCGCCTGAGGAGGTCACTTCATGAGCACAGCCTTGCACGATGATGTCAGTAACGGGGTTTTACGGCGGATGAAGGAGGGTGGCTTCGACTTTGCCAGCTTCCATCCCATCGAGTTTTACGCCCTATTCCCGGATGAGGAGCGGGCCCGTATGGCGACCCGCAAATTTCGAGGTGAATCTTTACACGCCCTGGTGACCGAGCGTGATGACGGTGTCTGGCACCTGCAAGTCAGTAAAGTAATGTTCGCGACATACCACGGCATTGACGACTTCGAGCATGACCTGGAGTCCGTCGTGGCGCCGCTTGGCGGCAAACTGGATGGGTGGGGCGTAACCCAGGAGGTGAGACAGCCCTGAAGTCTGAGCACTGGCCAGCCATAAGCTGGCCAGTGTCATTTCTACATCGCCAACTCACTCCCCAACCAATCGCCCCTCGACCCCAGCCTGCGCTTTGCTTCAGACTTGGCGCATGACCGACATTCTGATTCTGACCCATATTGACTACTGCCCACCGGCCCACCTGGGCAAGGTGCTGGAGCAGGCTGGCCACTCATTTACTGTGCTGCGCGCTGACCTCGGCGAGCTGCACGGCATCGACCTCGACCGGCCCAAGGCCGTTGCCATCATGGGTGGGCCGATGAGTGTGAATGATCCGCTGCCCTGGCTACAGACCGAAGTGGCCGCGCTGCAGCATTTTATCCGCCGCGATATCCCGCTTATCGGCCATTGTTTAGGCGGTCAGTTGCTGGCCAAGGCTCTGGGCGCGGAAATTACCCGCATGCCCTATACCGAAAGCGGCTGGCAGCCGCTGAGCCGTCTTGATCAGGCTGCACCTAGCCCTTGGCTGCAACACCTGCCCGAGCAGTTCCCGATCTTTCAGTGGCATGGCGACAGCTTTGCTATTCCCGCTGGTGCACAGCCGTTGCTCAGCAGCCCCTGGTGCAGCAATCAAGCGTTTGCCTGGGGCGACAAAGTGTTGGCGCTGCAAGGCCACCCGGAAATGGACGAAGCCCTGGTGCGCCAGTGGCTCGGTGACTGGCATCACCTGCTTGATGAAACCCAGCCCAGCCAGCAGAGCAGGGCACAGATGCTCGACGAACTACCGGCCAAGGTCGCCGAGCTAAACCGTGTGGCCGAAGGCTTCTACCGCCACTGGTTGCAACTGGCCGGACTCTGATACCCGGGTAGGGTGGATGACGCTTTACCCATCCACCTGTGGCTGCCTTGTGCTAGATAAAAAGAGCGTTATCCACCCTACGGATTGGCCGCCTTAAAATGGCGCGCCCTGCGACCTGACGGTCACGATTACGCCCCGGCGTGGTGCGCTGCGCGCCTCTCTAATGCTCAAGTTACTGATTTAAAATATTTTTGTTGTATGGCGCGGGCCTTGCAAAGCTGTCTCCATGTCCGGGTGACAAGGAGTACGGCATGGCCCGCACCTTTTATGATGAGATGTACGACGCGAGTGGCGCTGTCCGCCCGCACTACCAGGCATTCGCCCGGTGGTTGGCAGATACACCCGAGGAACTGCTGGCGCAGCGCCGCCGCGAGGCCGATCTGCTGTTTCACCGCGCCGGTATCACCTTTACCCTGTATGGCGATGATCAGGGTACCGAACGGCTGATCCCGTTTGACATCATTCCCCGCAGCATCCCCGCCAGCGAATGGCGCATCGTCGAACGTGGCTGTATTCAACGCGTGCAGGCGCTGAACATGTTCCTCGCCGACCTCTATCACGACCAACGCATTATCAAGGCTGGCATCGTGCCCGCCGAGCAGGTGCTGGCCAACGAGGGCTATCAGATCGCCATGCAGGGCCTCAACCTGCACCGCGACCTCTACGCCCACATCGCCGGGGTTGACCTGGTGCGTGACGGCGACGGCAGCTACTACGTGCTGGAAGACAACCTGCGCACCCCCAGCGGCGTCAGCTACATGCTCGAAGACCGCAAGATGATGATGCGCCTCTTCCCCGAGCTGTTCGCCGCCCAGCGCGTGGCGCCGATCGATCACTACCCGAACCTGCTGCTCGATACGTTGAAATCTTCCAGTCCACTGGATAACCCCAACGTCGTGGTGCTGACGCCAGGGCGCTTCAACAGCGCTTATTTCGAGCACGCCTTCCTCTCCCGTGAAATGGGCGTGGAACTGGTCGAAGGCGCGGACCTGTTTGTGCGTGACGACAAGTTGTTTATGCGCACCACCGCTGGGGCCAAGCAGGTGGACGTGGTCTACCGTCGCCTCGACGACGCCTTCCTCGACCCACTGGCCTTCAACCCGGACTCCATGCTCGGCGTGCCTGGTCTGCTGGCCTGCTACCGCAGCGGTAACGTGGTGCTGGCCAACGCCATTGGCACCGGGGTGGCGGACGACAAATCGATCTACCCCTATGTCGACGACATGATTCGCTTCTACCTGAGCGAAGAGCCGATCCTGAAGAACGTGCCGACCTTCCAGTGCCGCAAACCGGCTGAGCTGTCCCACGTGCTGGCCAATCTTGAGCATCTGGTGGTCAAGGAAACCCAGGGCTCCGGTGGCTACGGCATGCTGGTTGGCCCAGCAGCCACCAAGGCAGAAATCGAAGACTTCCGCGCGCGCTTGATTGCCCGTCCGGAGGCCTATATCGCCCAGCCAACCCTGTGCCTGTCGACCTGCCCGACCTTTGTTGAGCGCGGCATTGCACCACGGCATATCGACCTGCGGCCCTTCGTGCTTTCCGGCAAAGAAACGCGCATCGTTCCAGGCGGTCTCACTCGTGTTGCACTGCGCGAAGGCTCGCTGGTGGTCAACTCGTCCCAAGGTGGCGGTACCAAAGACACCTGGGTGGTGGAGGACTAATCATGCTTTCAAGAACTGCCTCTGATCTGTACTGGATGTCGCGCTACCTGGAGCGCGCGGAAAACCTCGCGCGCATGCTCGATGTCAGCTATTCGCTGTCGCTGATGCCGCAGGACGGCCGTGGCGATGGCCTGGAAGAATTGGCCCTGCCGCTGCTGATTACCGGCACCCTGGATGATTACCTGGAGCGCCACGGCCCGCTACATGCCGAGCGCATGCTGCACTTCTTCGCCCTCGATGCGACCAATCCAGCAAGCATCTACTGTTGCCTGCAGGCCGCGCGCAGCAACGCCCACGCTGTACGCGGGCGCATCACCGCCGACATGTGGGAGAACATCAACGCCACCTGGCTGGAGATTCGTGGCATCGCCGAGCAGGGCTTGGGCCGCTATGGCATCAGCCGCTTCTGTGAGTGGGTCAAGGAACGCTCGCACCTGTTCCGTGGCGCCACCTTCGGCACCATCATGCGCGGCGACCCGTACCGCTTTATCCGTCTGGGTACCTTTATCGAACGCGCCGACAACACCCTGCGCCTAATCGATGCACGCTATGAAATGCTCGGCGAAGACATCGACGAAGTCGACGGCCGCCCGGCCCGCAGCTACTACCAGTGGACCGCACTGCTGCGCGCGCTCTCCTCATTTGAGGCGTTTGCCGAGATCTACCGTGGCTCGCCCGGCACGCGCAAAGTCTCCGAGTTGTTGCTACTACGTGCCGACGTGCCGCGCTCACTGCGTGCCTGTATGGACGAACTCAACCTGATGCTCGCCAGCCTGCCCGGCGACAACGGCCGCCCGGCCCAACGCCTGGCCGCCGAACTGGAAGCGCGGCTGCGCTACACCAGCATTGAAGAAGTGCTCGACGAGGGCCTGCACGCCTGGCTCACCGATTTCATCCTACTGGTGCGCCAGTTAGGCCAAGCCATCCAAAGTTCCTACCTGGAGGTCGCATGAGACTGTCAATCAGCCACGACACAACCTATCGCTATGAAGATCAGGTGCGTAACAGCATTCAGTACCTGCGCATGACCCCGCACGACAGCGAGCGCCAGCAGGTACTCAGCTGGCAGCTAACCCTGCCTCGTCCGGTACGCGCGCAGCTCGACCCCTACGGCAATATCCTGCATGTGCTGACGATGGACGAGCCGCACGAATCCATCGTCATCGGCGCGCGTGGCCAGGTGGAGATCGACGAGGCGCGCGAGGCCGAGCACGAAAGCCAGTCGGCGCTGCCGTTCCTGCGCTTTACCCGCCTGACCGAAGCCGACGAAGCCCTGCGCGAATTCGCCAAGCTGCAAAGCAAGAACCACCATGACCGCAATGGTCTGATCGACCTGATGCACGCCCTGAATGCGCATATCAGCTATGTGCCAGGCACCACCGTCGTGGAAACCAGTGCTGCCGAGGCCTTTGCTGGCGGTAAGGGTGTTTGTCAGGATCACGCGCATGCCTTCCTCGCCTGCGCCCGCAGCTTGGGCATTCCTGCGCGGTATGTTTCAGGCTATCTGTTCACCGACAGCGAAGACCATCTGGCCAGCCACGCCTGGGCCGAAGCCTGGCTGGATGACGCCTGGTACAGCTTTGACGTGACCAACTGTCTGGCCAAACCGGAGCGGCATTTGAAGTTGGCCGTGGGCCTGGATTATCTGGATGCCTGCCCGGTACGCGGCATGCGTCGGGGAGGGGGTATCGAGCAGATGCATGCGCAGGTGGAGGTTGCACCACTCTTACGGGTGCAACAGCAGTAAAGGCGCTGCGCTGGCTTCGTAGGGTGGGCTAGTCCGTAGGAGGGGCTTTAGCCGGGAGCTTTTGATGCTTTCTATTCAGGTTCTGCGACAAGTTCATTAGCGTGGTGAGTTTTGATTTTGGTTTCGCCCCTTACGGGCGAGTCCCTTTTTCCAGTCGCGGAAAAAGTAACCCAAAACGCTTGCCCCGACATCCGACCCTGCCTGCGGCAGGGTTCGCGAACAGAATCATTGCTCCGAGAGTCGGCGTACAAGGGCCGTCCTTGGCCCTTTACGCCTTTCGCCGCATCCATGCGGCTCATCCCTCTACACAACAATTCTGCTCACCCTACTGAAGGGGCGTTTGGCGTCGCCTGCACGTTTTTTGTGGCTGAATCAAAAGCAAAGCCAAAGCAACGGCCAGCCACCACGGCGATTTGATGGATATCGCGTTGCTCAACCTGCGCAGCCCGACCCATCCTACGAGCTGGCGGGCTCTGCGAAACCTGTAGGAGCGGCGTGAACGCCTAGTTATTGGCCGCGATGATTTATATTCATCTCGATTCGCGGGCAAGCCCGCTCCTACAAAGGCTGCACTTTGCGCCCCGCCATGTGCCGTAAATACTCAACCAACTCCCCCAATTCCTTGTCACTCAACACCTCAACCGCAAACCCCGGCATCTTGCCTTGCGGCCAACGGCGCAAGCTCTGCGGGTCGCGGATATAGCGGGTGAGAAAGTCGCCGCTGAAATACTCGGTCGGGTTGTGCGGAATATTCAGGTCCGGGCCGAATTGCGAGTCGCCTGCGCCATTCAGGCGATGGCAGGCCATGCAGTTCTTCTGGTACTGGGCAAAACCAGCCTGCACCGCCGGGCTGGCGTCTGCCGCTGGCAGTAATTGTGGGAAGCGCTGTGCCACGGGGGGCAGTTTGCGGATGCTGGCCAGCTGGAAGGGCCATTGCTCGGGGCCGATCTGGCTGGCGGCTGGGTTTTGCCATACGAGGTAGAACGGCCCGGCGCTGGGTTTGCCGTTGCCCAGGGCTGGCCAGGGCTCTGCTGGGTCTTCGATGGCCAGCCAGGCCTTACTGCCGGTTTGGCTTAGCGCGGGGGCGGCGGAGAGTTCGGCGGCAAAGCCGTCGCTGGCGACCAGTTGCAGGTGATCGCCCGTTTGCACGCCTTCCAGCAGCGCGGCCAACGGCACGGCGCGGTAGTGCATGTTGCGTTTGTAGCTGACGTCGTCGCTGATCTCGACATTTTGCGCCTGCGGGTGGGTGAGCAATTGGGCACTGCTCAGGCGCTGGCTGCCGTTGCCCAGTTCCAGCGTCAGCTCGGCGGCGTGCAGGTGGGTGAAGGGTAAGAGGACGAGCAGGGCGGTGCAGAGGGTGCGTTTGTTCAATCCTGCGACTCCAGGGCGAGTTTCAAGTCGTCATAGCCGCCGGCGTTGATCAGGTTGCTGTAACCCATGGCGCGCAGGCTTTCTTCGGCGATGCTGGAGCGACGGCCGCTGCGGCAATACAGGACGATGGGGGTGTCTTTGTCCGGGGCGATCGCGCTGATACGGCTGGCGATCTGCTCAAAGTCGATTTGCTCGGCACCGGGCAAAGCGCCGGCTGCGAACTCTTCGGCGGTGCGGACATCGATCAACACACTGTCTGGTGACTGCAAGGCAGTGACGGCGGCGTTGAGTTCAGCTTCACCGGCCATGAGTGGCAGGCTGATCAGTAAACCAAGTGTGGCAATTAGGCGGCGCATGGCAGGCTCCTAGGGATGATTGAAATCACCCTAGCACAGCCGTCGGCAGTCGAGCGTTCGTGGTTTTTTCCTGCCGCTGCCGGCGCACTCCACGGTGGCAGGCAGGGCAGGGCAGCGGAGGTTTAGCTGACCAAGCGGGTCAGGTTGGGAAGGATCAGGATAACGGTGGTGGCAAAAACGATCATGCCTGCTTGGCGCATCTTCACGGGATTGAACATGGCGGTTGGCCTTGTTGTTTTTTGCGGCGGGTAGTCGCTGGCCTGCTAACTGCGCAGATGTGACGCCTCGCCTCATGTTGATCACTCAAGCCGTCCCGGCAAAACCCGGCGACGACGCCTACAACAGCCGCCTGCATGCTATTTACAGATGGCTTGATTCAACTGTAGGAGCGTGCAATGGCCGGCTATAGACGCCTTGATTACTAAGGCGTGTGGGTTAGTTGCTGATGGTTATGAAAACAGGCCTGCCGCAAGCACTCGAGCCTTGAGCTAGACGCTGATTTACCCCTTCGCCCAGCGATTGACCGTTGGTCTGAGCTGAGCGGTCAATGGGCCTGAGCACTTCGGTCATTGAGACTGTTCCGCTGCGGCGTATGGTAGGCGCACTCAACAAAAACAGGCGTGGGCCCCACCTGCGCCATCAGCCACCCTCCTTTGGAGGTCTGAGGACGCCATGACCGAAGCATTTATTTTCGATGCGGTGCGCACGCCCCGCGGCAAGGGTAAGAAGGACGGCGCGCTTTACAGCGTTAAGCCTGTAGACCTGATCGCTGGCCTGCTCAAGGCGCTACAAGCGCGCAATAACCTCGATACCAGTCAGGTCGACGACATCGTGCTCGGCTGCGTGACGCCGGTGGGTGATCAGGGTGCAGACATCGCCAAAACGGCGGCCATGGTCGCCGATTGGGATGTCAGTGTGTCGGGCGTGCAACTCAACCGTTTCTGCGCGTCGGGCCTGGAAGCGGTGAACCTCGGCGCGATGAAGGTGCGTTCCGGTTTTGAGGACCTGGTGGTGGTTGGTGGCGTCGAGTCGATGTCGCGTATTCCCATGGGTTCCGATGGTGGCGCCTGGGTGATGGACCCGGCGACCAATATGCACACCCATTTCACCCCGCAGGGTATTGGCGCCGATCTGATCGCCACCCTGGAAGGCTTCAGCCGCACTGACGTCGACAGCTTTGCTCTGCGCTCGCAGCAGAAGGCCGCCCGCGCCAGCAAGGACGGTTCGTTCAACAAGTCGCTGATTCCGGTGGCCGACCAGAACGGCATCGTCCTGCTCGATCACGACGAATTTATCCGTGGTGAGTCCACCCTTGAGGGTCTTGGCAAACTCAAGCCGAGCTTCGAGATGATGGGCCAGATGGGCTTCGACAGCACCGCGCTGCGCGTTTACAGCCATGTTGAACAGATCAACCACGTACATACGCCGGGCAACAGTTCGGGCATCGTCGATGGCTCGGCCTTGATGTTGATTGGCTCCGAAGCCAAGGGCCGCGAGCTGGGTCTCAAGCCGCGTGCGCGCATCGTCGCCACTGCGGTGACCAGTACCGATCCGACCATCATGCTCACCGGCCCAGCGCCGGCCACCCGCAAGGCGTTGGCCAAGGCCGGGCTGAACATTGCCGATATCGACTTGTTCGAAGTCAACGAGGCGTTTGCTTCGGTGGTGATGAAGTTTATGAAGGACATGGGCGTTGCTGAGGACAAGGTCAACGTCAACGGCGGCTCCATCGCAATGGGTCACCCGCTGGGTGCGACCGGTTGCGCCATCCTCGGCACCCTGGTCGACGAGTTGGAGAAGCGCCAGCTGCGCTATGGCCTGGCCACCTTATGCGTGGGCGGCGGTATGGGCATTGCCACGATTATTGAAAGAGTTTGAGGCGGAGATAAGAAAAATGACTGACGCCATCCGTTACGAAAAAGGCCAGGACAATATCGTTGTTCTGACCATGGACATGCCTGGCCAGAGCGCCAACACCATGAACGCGGTTTACCGTGAGGCCATGGGTGCCAACGTGGCGCGCCTAGAAGCTGAGAAAGACTCCATCGCTGGGGTGATTGTTACCTCGGCGAAGAAGACCTTCTTCGCCGGCGGCGACCTGGGGGAGCTGATCAAAGTCACCAAGGCTGACGCGCAAGCCTTCTACGGCATGATCCTCAACATCAAAGGCCAGCTGCGCCGCCTGGAAACCCTGGGCAAGCCGGTGGTTGCGGCCATCAATGGCGCGGCTCTTGGCGGTGGCTGGGAAATTGCCTTGGCTTGCCACCATCGTATCGCCCTGAACAACTCCAGCGTGCAACTGGGCCTGCCGGAAGTGACCCTTGGCCTGCTGCCGGGCGGTGGTGGGGTGGTGCGCATGGTGCGCCTGCTTGGCCTGGAAAAAGCCCTGCCGTATCTGGCCGAAGGCAAGAAGGTTCGTCCAGATGCCGCGCTTAAAGCGGGTTTGATTCACGAACTGGCCTCCGACAAAGATGACTTGCTGGCCAAGGCCCGTGCCTGGATCACGGCTAACCCGGCGCCGAAGCAGCCGTGGGATGTTGCCGGCTACAAAATTCCTGGTGGCATGCCGTCGAGCCCGAACGTGGCGCAAATGCTGGCTATTGCCCCGAGCGTGCTGCGTGATAAAACCAAGGGCTGCTTCCCGGCTCCGGAGAAGATCATGTGCGCCGCCGTCGAGGGGGCTCAGGTCGACTTCGATACCGCGCAGATTATTGAGGCGCGCTACTTCACCGAGCTGACCACCGGGCAGGTGGCGAAGAACATGATTGGCACCTTCTGGTTCCAGCTCAACGAGATCAATGCCGGTGGCTCTCGCCCGCAAGGCTTTGAGCCTTACGTGACCAAGAAGGTTGGTGTGCTCGGAGCTGGCATGATGGGCGCCGGTATTGCCTACGTGTCGGCGGTGGCCGGGATCGAGGTGGTGCTCAAGGACATCTCCATCGAGGCCGCCGAGAAGGGCAAGGATTACTCAGCCAAACTGCTGGAGAAAAAAGTTGGTCGTGGCCAGATGAGCGCCGAGAAGCGCGATGGCATCCTGGCGCGAATCAAACCGACGGTCAGCGATGCCGACTTCGAAGGTTGCGATCTGATCATTGAAGCGGTGTTTGAAGACCGTGACCTCAAGGCCAACGTCACTGCTGCGGCTGAGCGTTCTGCCTTGTCTGACGCGGTAATCGCCTCTAACACCTCTACCTTGCCGATTACCGGTCTGGCTGGCGCGGTGCAGAAGCAGGACAAGTTTATCGGTCTGCATTTCTTCAGCCCGGTGGACAAGATGCCGCTGGTGGAAATCATCAAGGGCGAGCAAACCAGCGACGAGACCCTGGCGCGCGGCTTTGACTACGTGATGCAGATCAAGAAGACCCCGATCGTGGTCAACGACAGTCGCGGCTTCTTCACCTCGCGCGTGTTCGGCACCTTCACCAATGAAGGCCTGGCCATGCTTGGCGAAGGCGTATCGGCTGCGATGATCGAGACAGAAGCGCGCAAGGCCGGTATGCCGGTCGGCCCGTTGGCGATCAGCGATGAAGTGTCGATGAGTCTGATGAATCACATTCGTCAGCAAACCATCAAGGATCTGGCCGCCGAGGGTAAGCAGATTCCCGAGCACCCAGCGTTTGCGGTGATCGATATGATGCTTAATGAGTACAAACGCCCGGGCAAAGCGGCCGGCGCGGGCTTCTACGATTACCCTGCCGGTGGCAAGAAGCACCTGTGGCCGGAACTCAAGGCGCGCTTTGAAAAAGCTGATGCGCAGATTTCACAAGAAGACGTACGTGATCGCATCCTGTTTATCCAGGCCATCGAAACCGTCCGTTGCGTAGAAGAGGGCGTGTTGAAATCGGTTGCCGACGCCAATATCGGTTCGATCTTCGGTATCGGTTTTGCCGCCTGGACCGGCGGTGCGTTGCAGTTTATCAACCAGTATGGGGTGAAGGACTTTGTCGCCCGCGCCCAGTACCTGGCTGAACAGTACGGCGAACGCTTTCTGCCGCCGGCGTTTTTGTTGGAAAAAGCGGCGAAAAATCAGGGTTTCTAAACCTGCGTTGTGGTCCCGGAAAGCCAGCTCTTAGAGCTGGCTTTTTGTTTTAGGCATGGCCAGCGGCGCAGTGCTTGTTTAGGCTGTGCCTTTTTCGGGAGTTGGATATGAAACAGGGATTACTGGTGGTGCTACTGGCCGTTCTGACGGGTGCAGCGCACGCGGGCGAGGAACGGGTTTATTTGCTGGTTCAGGCTAATCTTAGCGGCTCAAATTTGGCGCAGGCAGTGTTTCTGTATGAGCCAGACATTACCCAGCTAGAGGTATGTGAAGAGGCGCGTCTGAAGGGCATACGTGAGCGCGACTGGCAGCGCTATCACCATATTTTTATGAGCCATCAGATGAAGGGCTTCACTGTGGAACGGCAGTATCGCTGTGTGCTCAGTGATCAGCCCATAGACTCTTGGTATGACAAGGCCAAATACGACTATGCCTATTTGATCAAGGTTGACGCTGATGCGCGCATGCATCTGCGGCAGACAACCAGCATGGCGCAATGCACAGGGGCGCTTGAAAAACTGCCACAGGTGGAACGTGAACAATCACATTGCTCCAAGGCCAATCAGAAGCTGTTGGCTGCGCAATAAGTGATGTGGAAGCACCGCAACGTGTGCGTTCTTAATCAATAGTCTGGTCAGTATTGGAGGCTCCTATGCGGTACCTGAAATTACCCGTTCCAGCGTTGATCAGTCTGTTGGTTGCGCCCCATGTGTGGGCGGATGACTGCGCCAATGCCATGGATCAGTTCACTCTAAACCAATGTGCGGCGGCGGATTACGCCAGTCAGGACAAGCGCCTAAACCAGCTCTACAGCGATTACCGCAAGCGTCTGGAGGGTGAGCAGAAACAGCAGCTCAAGGACGTGCAGCTGGCCTGGATCAAGTATCGTGATCTGGCCTGTGCATTCGAATCGGGCGCGGTGGAAGGCGGTTCGGCTTATCCGATGGTGATGAACGGTTGTTTGAGCGCAAAAACTTCGGCACGCGCCGATGAGCTGGAACAGTTGAGCGCCTGTGAAGAGGGCGACCTGAGCTGTCCGGCGCCCGCTCCGTAATACGCTCTATCATTCAGCACGCCTGGCGGCCGCACACCAGTTGTTGAATGGCCTGACGCTCGCTCAGGTGAGTGGGCATGCGCAGGGTAGTCAAGGTGCCGTCGCTGAGCTGGATGGCCAGCTCAGACTCGAAGTGGATGCCACTGCCGTCGACAGTGGCATAGGTCACGCCATAGACGTTCTGATTGCTCAGCGATTGGGCGGTACTCATGGCGTTTTCCTCGTGCTAATGGCGCAGTTATTTAGCGGCGTTCTGGTCGGCTTTGAGTTGTGCGGCTTGCACTTTCTCGGCTTGGCGCTGGCTACTCGCGCTGTGGTTGCTGGTGAATGCCGATGCGGCAAGCAGGCTGGCGATGGCAGAAAAACTGGTCATGGTGATGTCCTCTGGTTAGTGGGGCGCAGTGCCCGATGGCCAGATCATCTGCGCCTGCAGGCAATCTCAGAAGTGAATGACGGTTATGGTGACTATCGAGGACGCTGATGGGTCCCGGGTAATTGGTCGGGTTTAGCCCACAGCTATTGCCTTGCAGCCTGTCAGCAGGCACGCTTGCGCGCTGGCAAATCAACCCTCCTGCGCCCTAGGTAACCGCCCATATGCCGCTGCAGATCTGCATCCTGGAAACCGATGTTCTTCGCCCTGAATTGGTCGACCAATACGACAGTTATGGCCGTATGTTCGAGCAATTGTTCGCCCGCCAGCCGATTGCTGCCGAGTTCAAGGTGTACAACGTGATGGAGGGGCATTACCCGCCGGACAGCGAGCGCTACGATGCTTATCTGGTGACGGGAAGCAAGGCAGATTCCTTTGGAAGCGACGCCTGGATCCAGACGCTAAAAATCTACTTGCTGGAGCGCTACAGTCACGGCGACAAGCTACTGGGCGTGTGCTTCGGTCATCAGCTGCTGGCCTTGCTGCTGGGCGGTAAGGCCGAGCGCGCCGTGCAGGGCTGGGGTGTGGGTATCCATCAGTACCGCATGGCGAGCAAACCAACCTGGATGAGCCCCGATCTGGAAGACCTGACCCTGCTGATCAGTCATCAGGACCAGGTCACCAAACTGCCGGATAACGCCACTTTGCTCGCAAGCAGTGAGTTCTGTCCGATTGCCTCGTACTGCATCGGTGATCAGGTGCTGTGCTTCCAGGGCCACCCCGAGTTTGTGCATGACTATTCGCGCGCGCTGCTCGATCTGCGCCAGCAGCATATCGGTGAGCCGGCCTACTCCAAGGGTATCGACAGCCTGCAGCACGATCATCAAGGCCATACCGTTGCCGAATGGATGATGCGCTTTGTCGCTCAGGGCCGTGCAGGCCTGACCGAGTAACACGCAGCTGTACGAAAAAGCCCGGTCAGTGACCGGGCTTTTTTATGGCGTACCATCCATGGCCGCCACTCTGCTGGCGGCCGCTACGCGACGTTCAAAATCGCTCTATAGCCAGCCGGAACGCTTGAAGCTGACGTAGAGCCCGAGGCATCCGGTGGTAATGACCCCGAGTACAGCGAAATAGCCGTACTGCCAGGTAAGTTCTGGCATGTTCTGAAAATTCATCCCGTAGATCCCGGCCACCGCCGTGGGGAAGGCCAGGATTGCTGCCCAGGCGGCGAACTTGCGCTGGGTAACGCTTTGCCGTGAAGACTCCAGCAGCAGGCCGATTTCGATGGCGTGGTCGGCCATCTCGCGCAGTGCGGTGAGGTCTTCTAGCAGGCGGTTGACGTGGATCGCCACGTCGCGAAAGTAGGGGCGCATGTTCTTGTCGATAAACGGAAAGTCGAGGCGCTGCAGTTCTTGGCAGATTTCCGCCAGCGGCCCGATGTAGCGGCGTAGACGCAGCAGGTCACGGCGCAGCCCCTGGATGCGCTCGACATCGGCCTGGCTCAGCGGGTTTTTCAGCACGTGCTGTTCCACCTCCTCAAGCTCGACATGGTAGTTGTCCATCAGCGGGCGGTAGTTCTCGATCACGAAGCTGAGCAGGGCGTAGAGCACGAAATCTTCGCCGTGCTCAAGCAGCAGCGGGCGCGCCTCGCAGCGTTGGCGCACTTGAGAGTAGGGCGCGGATTCGCCGTAACGGGCGCTGATGATGTAACCGCTGCCGGCGAACAGCTGGGTTTCGACAAAGGTCAGCTCGTTGTTGAGCAGAATGGGCGAGTACAGCACTAGAAACAGCGCATCGCCGAAAGTTTCCAGCTTAGGCCGGGTGTGCCGCTGCAGGGCATCTTCCAGCGCCAGTTCATGCAGGTCGAATTGCTGTTGCAGGCTGATCAGCTCCTCGGCGCAGGGATCATGCAGGCCGATCCAGACGAAATGCCCCGGTTTCTTCGACCATGGCTTGCCTTCGTCGAGGCTGATGTTGGTGATTTTCTTGCCCTTGCTGTAAACGGCGGCAGCAACAACGCGACCCATAATGCTTCTCTTATTGGCGGTGAACTCAGCACGCAGCTTAGCGGCTTGCTCGCTGCCAGTGGGTGATGATGGGCACTGCAGGCAAGAAAAAGCCCAGCATGTGGCTGGGCTTTACAGGCGTTTCGGGATGCATCAGGTGTTCTGGCTGAGCTGTTGATCCATGGCATCAATGCACTGCTGCATCTGCGTGCGGCAAGTCTCGATCAGCTGCGGCAGGTCATCCTGGCTCAGGCCGGCAGTGGGGATGGCTGGCAGTGAGCGAATCATAATCTCACCGCTGTTCCAGCGATTCAGTTGCAGATGGTTGACGTAAGTGCTGGCGCACACAGGGATGATCGGCACGCCTGCAGCAATCGCCATCTGGAACGCGCCTTTTTTGAACGGCAACAGGCCTTTGCCCAAGTTGCGCGTGCCTTCGGCGAATACCCAGATCGACGTGTCTTTGTGCTTGAGCGTTTCAGTGGTGGTGAGCATGGCCTGCTTGGCGCGCACGGCATTGCCACGATCAAGCAATACGTTGCCAGCCAGCCAGTACAACTGGCCAAAAAACGGCACCCACTTAAGGCTCTTTTTACCGATGCTCACGGTACGCTTGGGCACCACGCGGCCGAGAATGTAGAGGTCATAGTTGGACTGGTGGTTGGCGATGATCACGCATGAGCGCTGATGGTCGAGCAGCGGCTGTACGTCGGTCTTCAGCTTCCAGCGCAGCAGCCACTGTGCCGGGATGCTGTAGAGGCGTGCGCACAGGCGGCTGTTGTCCGGGTTAAACGGGCGGCAGATGCCTAGCAGCAGGCCCAGGATGCCGGCGAGGATAAAGTGCACGCCCATCGCCAGCATGCGCAGAAGAAAAAGCATTTGGTACGCCCGTCATAGGAAAAAGGCGCGCAGTGTACGGGCGTGCACTGCTTTCGGCAATTGATGCTGATCAGAGGTCGTGACAGGGTTTGTAGTCGCCCTAAGCGGCCTCAAGCAGAGACCGAGCTAGATGCCCCCCGCCGGCCTTGGGTGATGCAATTCGTAATTGCCACCATTAAATGCAAAAGCCCGGTATATGGGCCGGGCTTTGCGCTGTTGCGTGGTTTGTTTACACCATGTGCTTCTTGTCCAGCTCGACTGCCAGGTCGAGGGCTTCGAGCAGCGCCTTGCGTACTTTAAGCTTAGTGTTTTTGTGCGCGGTCATGTTGATCTTCTTCATCTGCTGGGCAATCGCCAGGGCCGTGGCGTGCAATTGCTCTGCCGGCACCACCTTGTCGAGGAAGCCGGCATCCACCGCACCTTGCGGATCAAACATCTCACCGTTGATCACCGAACGGTGGAAGGCCGATTTGCGTAGGCGATCACGGGCCAGTTCAATGCCGGCGTGGTGCATGGTCATGCCGATCTGTACTTCATTGAGGCCGATGCTGAACGGGCCTTCGACGCCGATGCGGTAGTCGGACGAGAGCAGAATAAAGGCGCCCTTGGCCACCGCGTGGCCTGGGCAGGCGACGATAATTGGGAAGGGGTGGGCGAGCATGCGCCGGGCCAGGGTGGAGCCGGATGCAACCAGATCGATGGCATTCTGCGGGCCGGAGGTCATCACCTTGAGGTCGTAGCCGCCCGAAAGAATGCCCGGCTGGCCGGTGATGATAACGATGGCCTTGTCCTGCACGGCGCGATCCAGAGCTGCGTTAAAGGCAGTGATCACATCCGGGGAGATGGCATTCACCTTGCCATTACATAGGGTCAGGGTGGCAATGCCATCGTCGAGTTGGTAGCTGATCAGGTCGCTCATGGTCGGGTTCCTTGTGCTGAAGTGCAGCAGACGTTACTCATCCGCATCGGTCAGGTAAAGCACGATGGCTGACTGGCTGGTCAGTGGTGGTGAGCGATTTGGGCTATGGCGGCGATCAAGATCGCCAATTGGGCGGCACGGCTTGCTCGCACTTACCGTCGCCACTCTATTAAAGGAGTGACCGACATGCCTGGCGTTATCAGACTTATCAGTTGTTGGCGCGCAGTATTAGCTTTGCTGCTGTTAGCCAGCATGCTCTGGCTGGCGAGTGACCAACACAGCCGAAATCCTGCTGGTGTGCTCGGATTGTTCGGCTTCGGCCTGTTTATCTCTCTGGGCTTCATCCTGTTCGGTCAGCAGCGATTCGAGCCGAGTACGGCTAATCCCTCGGCTGAAGACCAGCATTTGGCATAAGCGCATGAATTTTTTGAAAAAAGCTTTTGCCTTTGCCCGGCTGTTCGGCTAGATTAGCGCGCCTCGACAGACAGCAATGATTGTCGAGACCCGGTGAAGTGTCCGAGCGGTTGAAGGAGCACGCCTGGAAAGTGTGTATACGAGAAATCGTATCGTGGGTTCGAATCCCACCTTCACCGCCAGACATAGAAAACCCCAGAGAGAGCAGTCTTTCTGGGGTTTTTTCGTTTCAGGCCTCGCATGTCTTCGCCGGATTGGTACAGCGGAGTGGTACAGATGACTGTCATGGCTCAACCTCGGAGGCACCGCGTCAGTGGCGTTTTTTACTTCCGTGAGGGTATTCGTGGAGTCATCGGTAACCCACCCGTCGCTGGGCGCTTGTTAGACTGCGTGTCTGACGATTGGGGTTGGGCATGAAGGCGACTTGGGACATTTTCTGCAGCGTTGTCGATAACTACGGCGACATCGGGGTGACCTGGCGGTTGGCGCGGCAGCTGGTGGGCGAACATGGGCTGGCGGTGCGGCTGTGGGTGGATGATCTAGCCGCGTTTGTGCGTTTGTGTCCGCAGGCTGACGCTCAGGCGCAGCGGCAAATCCAGCAGGGCGTTGAGGTTTGTTTATGGAGTGCTGATTGGCAGGCCGTCGAGCCGGCGGATGTGGTGATTGAGGCGTTTGCCTGTGAGTTGCCGGCTGCTTATATCGCGGCGATGGCTGCGCGTCAGCAGAAAGTGCTCTGGCTTAATCTGGAGTACCTCAGCGCCGAGGAGTGGGTGGAGGGCTGCCACGGCTTGCCTTCACTGCAGTCCAATGGTTTGTCGAAGTTCTTCTTCTTCCCCGGCTTTACTGCAGGCAGCGGCGGCTTATTGCGTGAACGCGAGCTGCTGCAACAACGCCGGGCGTTTCAGGCGGATAGCGGCGCCCGCGATGTGTTTTTGCGCAGCATTGGCGTCACGCCGTTGCCTGGGGCGCGGTTGATCTCCCTGTTTGCCTATGAGAACGCTGCGCTGGCCAGCTGGCTGGATGTGTTGGCTGCTGATGCGCAAGCCAGCCAGTTACTCGTGCCGGAAGGGCGCATTCTGGCGGATCTGCAGGCTTGGCTCGGCTGCACAAATATGCGCGCTGGTGATGTGCAGCAGCGGGGGCAGCTGCATTTCCAAGTGTTGCCTTTTATCCAGCAGGATCAGTATGACCGGCTGCTGTGGAGTTGCGACTTCAATGCGGTGCGCGGGGAGGATTCCTTCGTGCGTGCGCAATGGGCCGGTCGGCCGCTGCTCTGGCATATCTATGAGCAGGCGGATAACGCCCACCTGGAAAAGCTCGAAGCCTTTTTGACGCTATATAAAGAAGGATTACCAGTAAGCGCGCAGATTGCCTTGGTTGATTTATGGCGCGCCTGGAATACCGGTGAGGCGGTCGCTGATAGCTGGAAACAACTGCTGCACAGCTGGCCTGAGCAGTGCAAGCACGCTGAGCATTGGTGTCTGCAACGGGCCTCTCAGGCCGATCTTGCCGAGGCGCTGGTGCTGTTTTACCTAAATTGGCTATGATACGCGGCCAAGAATTCTGTAATTCCATCCAAACCCGGATATTCGTATGAAAACCGCACAAGAAATGAAGCCCAACAGTGTGGCCCTGATCGACGGCCAACCTTGGCTGATCCAGAAGGCCGAATTCACCAAATCCGGTCGTAACAGCGCCATCGTTAAAATGAAGCTGAAGAACCTGCTGAGCGGCTCCTCGACTGAAACCGTGTACAAAGCCGACGACAAAATGGAGCCGGTGATCCTCGATCGCGTAGACGTGACCTATTCGTACTACAGCGAGCCGAACTACGTCTTTATGGACGAAGAGTTCAACCAGTACGAGCTGAACAAAGACGACCTGGAAAGCGTAATGCCGTACATCGTCGATGGCATGACCGACGTCTGCGAAGCCGTCTTCTTCGAAGGCAAAGTGGTTTCGGTTGACCTGCCGACCACCATCGTTCGCCAGATCACTTACACCGAAGGTTCCGCCCGTGGCGACACTTCCGGCAAAGTGATGAAGCCAGCCAAGCTGAGCAACGGTACCGAGATCAAAGTCGCTGACTTCTGCAACATCGACGACTGGATCGAAATCGACACCCGTACCGGCGAGTACAAATCCCGCGCTAAAGCCCCGGTCTAAGACCTGCTTTAACGGCGAGAAGAAAAAGCCCGACCTATGAGTCGGGCTTTTTTATGGCCAGCGATCCATGGCGGCCACCCTTCGGGTCGTTGTCGCGCGCCGTTAAAAAATGATTTCCGATCATTTTTTCTGCTGCTATTGCAGTCTTTAACTGCGTTGTAAGCCGCTTTGCAGCGCCAGGTCCCAGGGCGCTACAGGGCCAAAGCGGGCTTTGAGGAACTCCAGCAACAAGCGGCTTCGTGAATCGGTTTCCCGCTCCAGGCGCAGGGCGTAGATGCCGCTGGGCTCGGGGGCAGGCAGGCCGTTTTCGCAGAACAGTGGCAACAGTTCGCCGCGCAGCAGGTAGTCGCTGATCAGCCAGGTTGGCAGGTGGGCAATGCCCAGGCCGGCGAGGGCACTGAACAGCAGCGCTTCGGCGTTGTTTGCGGTCATGCGCAGGCGCTTGGGGCGGCACAACTGCAGTTTGCCGTCCTGTTCGAAGCGCCAGGCATAGGGCGGGGCCAGGCTGTCCCAGTCGAGGCCGTCATGCTCCAGCAGCTCGCTTGGGCTTCGCGGTACGCCGCGGCGGGCCAGGTAATCGGGGCTAGCGCAGACGACCCGGACCATCGGTGATAGTGCGGTGGCGACCAGGCGGGTGTCGGCCAGCGGCCCGATGCGCAGCACCAGATCGACTTCCCCCAGGTGGGTGCCATGCAGGTCGACGAAGCTGTCGATCAGGCGCAGCTGCACATCCAATCCGGGATAGGCGACCAGGAACTCGGCAATGGCCGGTGCTAGATGGCGACGGCCGAAGGGCGCGGGGGCGTCGATGCGGATCAACCCTTCCGGCGCGCTGCTCAGCGACACCGCTTCGGCACGGGCCAGGTGCAGCTCGGCGAGAATGCGCCGTGCTCGCTCGGCAAAGGCCAGGCCGGCGGATGTCGCGCGTACAGCATGGGTGCTGCGGCTAAACAGGTTGCTGCCCAGCGAACGTTCCAGTGCATCGATGCGTCTAGCCACTGCTGAGGGCGTCAGTGGGTGACGGCGCGCCGCAGCGGAAAAACTGCCGGTTTCCAGCACATCGAGAAACAGGCTGAGCTGGTCGGTCAGGCTATCGGGGTTCATGGTTAGGTCCTGCTGTGCGTTAAGTGCATAGCCATTTTGCGTTGCTGTGCGTTTCGCGGCTAGTGGCGAGTAGCTAGGCTGTGCGGCATCACTTTGGAGCCCGCTGATGACCTTGCTCGACTTTGCCTTGAACCTCCTGCTCGGGCTTGCCCTCGGCACCCTAGGTGGGCTGTTTGGAATTGGCGGTGGCTTGATCGCCATCCCGGCGCTGGGTGTGTTGTTTGGCCTGGATCAGCAATTGGCTCAAGGTACGGCGCTGGTGATGGTAGTGCCCAATGTGCTGTTAGCGTTGTGGCGCTATCACCAGCGCAACCGCATCGACTGGCGCCATGCCATGGCGCTGGCAGTGACCAGTCTGCTGTTTGCCGTGCTCGGTGCTGGTTGGGCGGTGACCCTGGATGCGGATCGTATGCGCCTGGGGTTCGTGGCCTTTCTGCTGCTGCTAGCGGCTTACAACCTCTCGCGGCTGTTGAGCAAGCCGGCCATCCTCTCGGTAGGGATGCGCTACCCCTGGCCCTGGCTGACCCTGCTCGGCAGCGGCGCCGGTTTGCTCGGCGGGTTGTTCGGCGTTGGCGGCGCGGTGTTGGCAACGCCAGTGCTGACCACGGTATTCGGTACCAGTCAGGTGGTCGCGCAGGGGCTGTCGCTTGCCCTGGCAGCGCCGAGTACGGCAGTCACCCTGGCAACCTACGCCGCGCATGATCACGTCGATTGGCTGCTGGGCGCCCCTTTAGCGTTGGGCGGTTTGCTGAGCATCAGCTGGGGAGTGAGGTTCGCCCATGCGTTGCCTGAAAGGGTATTGCGTGGTCTGTTTGCCGGCTTTCTGCTGCTATGTGCGGTATTGCTCGGGCTTAAAGTCTAAAGCCATCGACGATTTGTTCGGCCAGGGTTTCAGTGACCTGGGTTTGCGTGTTGCTGTTGCGCAGCAGCACGATGCTGGCGGAGGGCAGGGCCGGCATGCCTTCCGCTTCGCCAATAATCTGCAAGTCTGGGGTGATCAGGCTGTGCAGCTGGGCGGTAATCGCCAGACCGGCGCTGACCGCAGCCATGATCGCTGACAGGCTGGGGCTGGTGTAGGCAATGCGGAAGTTACGCCCCAGGGCATCAAGACCATTACTGGCCCATGAGCGGCAGAAACATTGCGAGTTGAACATTGCCAGAGGCAGGGTCTCCAGCTCATGCAGATTGGTGTCGCGGGCCTGCGCCCAGACCAGATGTTCCTGACGAAGCAGTTGGCCGATCTCGGTACCTGGCTCGCGGGTGACAATGGTCAGGTCAAGATCCTGGCGTTGCAGTAACTGGAAGGACGGTTCGCAGTGCAGCTCTACCTGCACCAGCGGATAGGACTGGGCGAAGCGCACCAGAATGCCCTGCATAAACCGCATCACGTAGTCGTCCGGCGTGCCGATGCGCACGGTGCCGACCATATGTGGCTCGCGCATGCTGTTCATCACCTCGGCATGCAACTTGAGAATGCGCCGGGCATAGCTCAGCAATAGCTGCCCCTCGGCGGTGAGGCTGAACTGGCGGCCATCGCGCACAAACAACGGGCGCTGTATCACGTCTTCTTCCAGGCGCTTCATCTGCATGCTGACGGCTGACTGGGTGCGGTTGACCACATCCGCTGCGCGGGTAAAACCACCGTGATCGGCAATCGCCACAAAGGTACGTAGCAGTTCGCTGTCGAGGGTCGGGTAACTGGCCATACATCAATCTCTGAGATGCTTTACATAAGAAACATTCGTTGGATTGATCATAAGCCCAGCGCGAGACTGTCGCCAACCCCACAAGGAGGGCGACGAGATGAAAGGTCAAAAAGGTTATCTACTAGTAGCGACAGCACCTCGGCATCTGAGCCTGAGCGCATTGCTCCGCAAGCTTGGACAACAGCTCAAACGCTGGTATGAATTGGTCGAACAACGCCAGCGCTTGGCTTCGCTCGACGAGGTGGCGCTTAAGGATCTTGGCTTGAGCCGGGCCGACGTGATGCAGGAATCCGAGCGGCCATTCTGGGATGATCCGCTGGCGCAAACATTGAAAAACCACCAACAGGGACGCTGATATGCAGGTGCGGATAGTCAATGCCTTTGTCGATGGCGAGCAGGGCGGCAATCCTGCCGGTGTGGTATTGCAGGCTGATGCGCTGAGTGCTGCGCAGAAGCAGGCGATAGCCGCGCAGGTGGGGCTGTCGGAGACCGCCTTTGTATCCTCTTCGCAAAGCGCGGCGTTCAAGTTGGAGTTTTTCACGCCAACTCGGCAGATTGCTCATTGCGGCCACGCCACGGTGGCTACTTTTTCCTTGTTGCGTCAGTTGGGGCTGGTCAGCGAAGGCTGGAGCAGCAAGGAAACCATAGACGGTAACCGCGATATCTTGCTGCGGGGCGATATGGCTTTTATGGAGCAGCGCCAGCCGCAGTACCTGGATCTGCGCAGTGAGCCAGAGGCCCTTGCCGAAGTGCTCGCCTCCTTGGGCAAAACGCCTGAGCAATTGCTTCCCGGCTTGTGGCCAACGCGGGTAAATACCGGTGCGTCCTTCGTCATAGTGCCGTTGCGCAATGAGGCTCAGGTAGCCGCTATTGTCCCTGATCAGGCTGAATTGGCGCGTCTCAGCGAGCAGTTCGAGCTGATTGGTTTCTATGTGTTTTCCCAGCAGACCCGCCAGCCTGGGCGGGATGCCGGGGCGCGGATGTTTGCGCCGCGCTATGGCATTGATGAGGAGTCCGCCACCGGCATGGCGGCGGGACCGTTGGCATGCTTTCTCCACGATTACCTGGGTGTGGCCGGCCCGAGTCTGCTGATTGAGCAGGGTTATCTGATGCAGCTGCCATCGGCGAGTATGATTACCGTCGACCTGCAATTGGCCGAGGGCCGCATAGAGCGCCTGCTGGCTGGCGGAAAGGCGCAAGTAATCAGTGAACTGACCCTAGAACTGTAACTGCACAAGGAATGAGCATGTCCCGCTACCAACTCGCGCAACTGAATATTGCCAGCATGAAGCAACCGCTGGAGTCTCCAGGCATGGCGGATTTCGTCGCCAATCTGGAGCGCATCAACGCCCTGGCCGAAGCTTCGCCGGGCTATATCTGGCGCTTGCAGGACGAGGCGGGCGATGCCACGGCGTTTCGCCCGTTTGGCGATGATGTGCTGGTGAATCTGTCGGTATGGCGCGATGTGCCGGCGCTCAGTGATTACGTCTACAAGTCCGCCCATACCGAGATGCTCAAGCGTCGCCAGGAGTGGTTCAGCAAGGTCGAAGCAGCGCATATGGTGCTGTGGTGGGTGCCGGTGGGGCATCGGCCATCGGTGCAGGAGGCTGCCGAGCGCTTGGCGCTGTTGAGTGAGCAGGGCGCCAGCGCCCAGGCGTTCAGTTTTCGTCAGGCGTTTGCGGCGCCGGATACGCACGTGGTTGAGCCTGCTGAGTAGCGGTAAGCCATGGTTTGCTGCGGCTCTGTTTGAGGCGTGGGCGAGGCAGGCGGATCACCGGAGCGGCAAGCGTGCGGCGCATCCGCTACAATGCGCGCCGAATTTGTCTTGCCCGAGAGCCCGCCCATGTCCGCCTGCCAGACCCCGATCATCGTTGCCCTGGATTTCCCGACCCGTGATGCCGCGCTGGCATTGGCTGATCAGCTCGATCCGGCACTGTGCCGAGTCAAGGTCGGCAAGGAGCTGTTTACTCGTTGTGGCCCAGAGATCGTCAACGTGCTGGCCGGCAAGGGTTTTGAGGTGTTTCTCGACCTGAAATTCCACGATATTCCCAATACCACCGCTATGGCGGTCAAGGCCGCGGCCGAGATGGGGGTGTGGATGGTCAATGTGCACTGCTCGGGCGGCCTGCGCATGATGGCGGCCTGCCGCGAAACCCTGGACAAGCTCGCTGGGGCCAAGCCGCTGCTGATCGGCGTAACCGTGCTGACCAGCATGGAGCGCGAAGACCTGGCGGGCGTTGGCCTGGATCTCGAGCCGCAGGCGCAGGTGCTGCGCTTGGCTGGGTTGGCCGCGCAGGCTGGTCTCAATGGTTTGGTGTGCTCGGCCCAGGAAGCGCAGGCGCTGAAGGCCGCTTACCCGGCGCTGCAGTTGGTGACGCCGGGGATTCGTCCGGCCGGTAGCGCTCAGGACGACCAGCGGCGTATTCTGACTCCGCGTCAGGCGTTGGATGTAGGCTCGGATTATCTAGTAATCGGTCGGCCGATCAGCCAGGCAGCCAATCCTGCCCAGGCCCTGGCAGCGGTGGTAGCTGAGCTGGCCTGATACTGCTGCGGCAAGGCCGACATCGATCTTGCCACACTTAATCTGCTTTCAAAGTTGTATACAATCACCGCGTCTCGACTAGCCAGGTTTTCTCCATGCATCCCGCCGCCGAAGATTCGCCACTGGGCAAATCCAGCGAATACATCGCTACCTACACCCCGTCTTTGTTGTTCCCGATTCCGCGTGCCGCGAAATGGGCGGAGCTGGGCCTGAGCGCCGAGACGCTGCCGTACCAGGGCGTGGATTTCTGGAACTGTTTCGAGTTGTCCTGGCTATTGCCGTCGGGCAAGCCGGTGGTGGCCATGGGTGAGTTCGCCATTCCTGCCGACACACCGAATATCATCGAGTCGAAATCCTTCAAGCTGTACCTCAACTCGCTGAACCAGTCAGTGTTCAGTAGCGCTGACGAACTGGTGACGGTACTGGTACGGGACCTCTCGGCAGCTGCCGGCAAACCGGTTGGCGTACGTGTGCGCAGTCTGGCAGAGGTAACGGCTGATGGTGTTCAGGCCGCGCCAGGTATCTGCATTGACGAACTGGATGTAGCCATCAGCAACTATGCGCAGCCGCAGCCTGAGCTGCTGCGCTGTGATGCCGCGCGAGTGGTCGATGAAAGCCTGCACAGTCATCTGCTCAAATCCAACTGTCCGGTCACCGGCCAGCCGGATTGGGGCACGCTGGTAGTGGAGTACCGTGGCCTGGCGCTGGATCACGCCAGCCTGCTGGCCTACCTGGTGAGCTTTCGCCAGCATGCGGATTTTCACGAGCAGTGCGTGGAGCGAATCTTTCTCGACCTGCAGCGCCTGCTCAAGCCTGAGCACCTGACGGTGTATGCGCGTTATGTGCGCCGTGGCGGGTTGGATATCAACCCCTATCGCAGCAGCGGGCCCATCAGCCCAGATAATCAGCGTTTGGTGCGCCAGTAATGCAAAACCCCAGCTAAGTGCTGGGGTTTTCGTTAGTGCTACATGCGTTTAAATACCCATATTGGCCAGGCTCTGCACGATATTACGCAGGGTGCCGGCGAGGGTCGGGTGGCTGGCTTCGAAGCGTTCCACTGCGAGGTTGACCCCGTCGATCAGGGTTGCGTCAGGGGCAGCTGCAGCCTGGCGGGCTAACTGCAGTTCAATTTCCTGGGTCAGTACAAACAGCTCGGCACGTTCTTCTTCTGTCAGTGGTGGTTGTTCGGCCAGTTGGTCGCGCAGGTCTTGCAGTTGTTGCTGCAGGCGGCTTGCAGGCATGAGGTTCTCCCTTTGATGATCAACTGATTGACTGACCTTGCGCGGGGGCGAAAGGTTCGGCATGTCTTCAGGTTAATCCAAGCCGGAGGGCTTTGCTTGCTTTGGATCAAGCGCCGGGCAATACAGGCCTAGCGCGCTGTTTCAAGGTTTTTCACCTTTGTGCCGACGTAGGCTGAGGTCCGCCAGGCAGGTGGGTAGGTCACTGAGTTGATCAATGACCGAGTGTACGCCAAGGCGGTAAAGACTCAGGGTGGCTTGGCTGCGCAGGCGATCACGCTCGCCCATTGGCAGGCTTTGCCAGTCAGCCAGTGCCAGGCCGCATAGTGGGCCACTGATGGCCAGGCCAATGGTCCAGATACCGGCATTCAGCGCCGCCTGCAGCAGGCGTGGTTCGCCACTGACCAGTACGCAGCCGTCAAGCTGATCAACCTGCAGCTCTATCAGGCTGCGCCAGATGGCGTCGGGTGCCGGCCATGGGCGCGTGCAGTGGCTGGATGTGCCGGGCAGCCAGTCGGGGAGGGCGCTGGCCAGGCTGATGCTGGCGTCGCGCGGTAGTTCATCCAACCAGGCGCAGGGCACCGTCTGTTGGTGTAGCTGTGCAAGCAGGGATAGGGCGGCAGGTGTGGCCTCGGCATGCTCGCAAGCTGTCTCGCAGAGTGCCTGTTGGTAAGCCAGCCACTCCGTGGCCAGGGGGGCACGGCCAAGGGCCTGCGGCAGGCTCTGCTGATTGACTGCCTTCGGGTAAAGGCGTTGCAGGGTAAGCGGGATGGTGCGTGCGCCGAAATCAACCAGGCAGCCAGACAGGCTAAACAAGATGGCGGTGAAGGCGGGCGAGGTGGCGGGCGTTTGCATGGGCCGTCCTTGAAAATGGTCTAGTCCAGGCTAGCGCTTTCAGGTTACAGGCAGATGAAGGCTTTGTTTCCGTTGGCATTGCCACCCATCGCTGGGTTGCACGGCAATAGGCGGTAAGATTTTCAGCTATTTGTTCGTCCGCTATGCTGCCTATTTAGTGGGCTGCCGCCTTATACTGCGCGGCCTGATTTGGCCGCCTGCGGCAGCCTGAGCATTTTCAAGGAGTGACTGTGATGCGTGTGAGCGGTGCGAGCTGGATTGAACGATTGAGCCTGTTGATTGCCTGTACCGGCGTGCTGTTGCTGCCTGCACTGGCGCAAGCCAACGAAGAAGACCCTTGGCAGGGCTACAACCGTTTTATGTTCCGGATTAACGACAACGTTGATACCTATACCCTCAAGCCGTTGGCCAAGGGTTATCAGGCGGTGACGCCACAGTTTGTTGAAGACGGCGTTAGCAATGTCTTTCGCAATATTGGTGATGTGCGCAATCTAGCCAACAATCTGTTGCAGGCTAAGCTGCACGACGCCGGCGTGGACAGCGGTCGCTTGATCTTTAATACCACCTTCGGTCTGCTAGGATTCTTTGATGTGGCGACCAAAATGGGGCTGCAACGCAGTGACGAGGACTTCGGCCAGACGCTGGGCGCCTGGGGCCTGGGTAGTGGTCCTTATGTGGTGCTGCCATTGCTGGGGCCGAGCACCGTGCGTGATACCTTTGGCCGCGTCCCTGACTCCATGTTGACTGCGCCCATGCATATTGACCACGTACCTACGCGTAATGTGGTGATTGGTGTGGAGACAGTGAGCCTACGGGCCAGCTTGCTCCAGGCTGAGCGCATGGTCAGTGGTGACAAGTACATCTTTATTCGCAACGCCTACCTGCAGAATCGCGAATTCAAAGTGCGCGACGGCGAGGTTGAAGACGATTTCTAAATCGTCGCGTATACAACAAGGCGGCCTGTTATGGCCGCCTTTTTTGTTATCCGAGCCTTTCAACTCATGGAAATAATCGCCAAACCTAAGGCCTGGCGGCCGTCTTCCATCGTGCTGACGCGCATCACTTCAGCTTGGGCATCCAGACCACGTAATTCGTTGTGATCAGATGCGATATGCACGCGAACCTTGTCGCCCATCTTTACTGCGCTTTCAGCTTCCAGCTGCATGCCAGTGCTGGATAGATCGAGACACAGTGCCGGAATTTCCTTGCCGTCATGGTGCAGGGTGACGGGAGCTTCTAGCCGCATGCGGATGTAATCGCGTTTCTCACTGTAGGCACGATCATTTTGGCTCATGGGCTTTTTCCTCTTGTTATGGGGGGCTGTCCTGCAGCTCTTATAACCTTCGCCGATTTGAGGTGTAAAGTCGTATGGCGACGACCGGCATGCGCTTGAATCACGTTACGGATGGGAGTACCGTCTGCGCCTTGAAGCAAGCCGAGTTCGCGCATGCAGGCACTTGGCCTGAATGCATAAGCCAACCCATACCCGGCGCAGTTTGCCTGGATACCTCATGCACAAAACCAGTGCCACGCTGCTGATAATCGATGACGACGACGTAGTGCGTGCGAGCCTTGCAGCCTACCTGGAAGACAGTGGTTTTCATGTGCTGCAGGCCGCCAATGGCTTGCAGGGGCTGGAAGTCTTTCATGCCGAGTCGCCGGACTTGGTGATCTGCGATTTGCGCATGCCGCAGGTCGATGGTCTCGAGCTGATCCGCCGCATCAATGCCCTGCAAGTGGAAACCCCGGTCATCGTGGTGTCCGGTGCCGGCGTGATGAGTGATGCCGTCGAGGCCTTGCGCCTGGGCGCTGCCGACTACCTGATCAAGCCTCTGGCGGATCTCGCTGTGCTTGAACATTCAGTACGTCGGGCGCTGGATCGCGCCAACTTGCGTCTGGAAAACCAGCGCTATCGCGACGAGCTGGAAACCGCCAACCGCGAACTGCAAGCCAGTCTGCACCTGCTGCAGGAAGATCAGAACGCAGGCCGTCAGGTGCAGATGAACATGCTGCCGGTGACTCCCTGGCAGGCCGATGGCCTGAACTTTGCGCACCAGATCATCCCTTCGCTGTATCTGTCGGGCGACTTTGTCGACTATTTTCGTGTCGATGACAGCCGTATCGCGTTTTATCTGGCTGATGTTTCCGGGCATGGAGCGTCTTCGGCATTTATCACCGTGCTGCTGAAGTTTATGACCACGCGCCTGCTGTACGAGTCTCGGCGCGGCGGCAATCTACCGGATTTCAAACCCTCTGAAGTGCTCGGCCATATCAACCGTGGCCTGATCAACTGCAAGCTGGGTAAGCACGTGACTATGCTTGGTGGCGTGATCGACCAGGCCAACAACCGTCTGACCTACAGTATTGGCGGTCACTTGCCGCTGCCGGTGCTCTATAGCGACGGCCAAGCGCATTACTTGGAAGGACGTGGCTTGCCGGTCGGGCTGTTTGTCGAAGCCGAATACAATGACTTGGAACTTGAATTGCCCGAAGCCTTCAGCTTGACGCTGCTCTCCGATGGCATCCTCGATCTGCTGCCGGGCGATACCTTGAGAGGCAAGGAAACCCTGTTGCCGCAGCTGATCAGTTCCGCAGGCGGCACGTTAGATGGCCTGCGCAAGGCTTTTGGGCTGGCCAATCTTGGGGATATGCCGGATGATATTGCCTTGCTGGTGTTAAGCAGGAACCTTGCATGAACCCTGGGATAAGCCCCGGTAGAATCCAGTTTGCCGAGCAAGATGGCACCTTCATCTTGAAGTTTGTCGGTGAAGTGCGCCTGACGCTGTGCTCGGCCCTGGATTCGACCATCGAAAAAATCTTCACCGCGCTGAATTTTTCAGCCATCGTGATTGATCTCACTGAGACTCGCAGCATTGACAGTACGACCCTTGGGTTGCTGGCCAAACTGTCAATTCTGTCGCGGCAGAAGATCGGCCTTTTACCGACAGTGGTGACCACTCACGCCGATATCACGCGCTTGCTGCAGTCGATGGGGTTTGATCAGGTCTTCAATATCGTCGACACACCGCTGCCATGCCCGGAGTGTCTGGATGATCTGCCATCGCAGGATCAGTCGGAAGAACTTGTGCGTTCCAAGGTGCTTGAGGCGCATCGTATTTTGATGGGCTTGAATGAGTCCAACCGCGAAGCCTTCCACGATCTGGTCAATGCCCTCGAACATCACTGATTTAAGTCGCTAAACAAACGGGGCGCTCTATGAGCGCCCCGTTTGCATTCAGGTCTTCCGGGTTTAGGCGGTCAGCAGTTTTTCCAGTTTTTCCTGATCGCGGGCAAACAGGCGAATGCCTTCTGCCAGCTTTTCGGTGCCCATGGCGTCTTCATTCATGGCCCAGCGGAATTGGCTTTCGCTTAGGCTCTGCTTGGCTTCGGCAGCTTTGCCAGGGCTGAGAAGGCGCGCCAGTGGCTGCTGATCATCAGCCAGCTGCTGCAGCAGTTCCGGGCTGATGGTTAGGCGGTCACAGCCAGCCAGTTGTTCGATCTGGCCGATATTGCGGAAGCTCGCGCCCATCACCACGGTCTGGTAGGCGTTAGCCTTGTAGTAGTTGTAGATACGCGTAACCGACTGCACGCCAGGGTCTTCTGCGCCGACAAAATCAAGGCCTTCGGCCTTTTTGTACCAGTCGTAGATACGCCCTACGAAGGGCGAAATCAGAAACACGCCGGCGTCGGCACAGGCCTGGGCTTGAGCGAAGGTGAATAGCAAAGTTAGGTTGCACTGGATGCCGGCCTTTTCCAGCTGTTCGGCAGCGCGGATGCCTTCCCAGGTTGAGGCGATCTTGATCAGTACCCGCTCGCGACTAATGCCAGCTTGTTCATACAGGCCAATCAGACGCTCGGCGCGGCTCAGGGTTGCCTGGGTGTCGAAGGACAGGCGTGCATCCACCTCGGTGGAGATGCGCCCGGGGATTATCTTGAGAATTTCACCGCCTACCGCGACGCCAAAATGGTCGCAGGCCATGCTCAGGTCGCCATTGCTGGCGCTAACTGCGCTTTTCAGCAGCTCACTGTAACCAGGCATGGCCGCAGCTTTAAGCAGCAGGGAAGGGTTGGTGGTGGCATCGACCGGCTTCAGGCGGGCGATGGCATCAAGGTCGCCGGTATCGGCGACCACTGTGGTGAACTGCTTGAGTTGATCCAGCTTGGAGGTCATGACACAGCCTTGTGGTTGCGGATGTCCTGACCTTACCCGAGTCAGCGGCCTTGCAGCAATTGCGCTGCCTGATCAAACAGCGCCAGTGGCTCGCTGGTCTTGTGAATGTCCACTGAGAGCAACTGGCGAAAACGCCGCGCGCCATTGAAGCCCTGGCCCAGGCCGAGCATATGGCGGGTGATATGGTGCATGCTGCCACCTTCGGCGAGGTGCGCGGCGATATAGCCGCGCATGCTCTGCATTGCTTCGAAGCGGCTCATTACTGCGCGCGTAGAGCCGAATAGCTGTTGGTCAACCTGAGCCAGCAGGTAAGGGTTGTGATACGCCTCGCGGCCCAGCATCACTCCATCGAAGGTTTGCAGGTGCTGCTGACAATCTTCCAGGGTCTTGATCCCACCATTGAGGATGATCTCAAGCTCCGGGAAGTCCTGTTTGAGCTGCGCCGCCACCTCATAACGCAGTGGCGGTACCTCGCGGTTCTCCTTGGGCGATAACCCTTCGAGAATTGCGATGCGCGCATGCACGGTGAAGCTGCGACAGCCAGCATCGCGTACCGTGCCGACGAACTCGCACAGCTCGGCATAGCTGTCGCGACCGTTGATGCCAATGCGGTGCTTCACTGTTACCGGGATATCTACCGCATCCTGCATAGCCTTTACGCAATCGGCGACCAGTTGCGGATGGCCCATCAGGCAAGCGCCGATCATGTTGTTCTGCACCCGGTCACTGGGGCAGCCCACGTTGAGGTTGACCTCGTTATAGCCCGCCTCTTGCGCCAGCTTGGCGCAGGCCGCCAGGTCCGCCGGCACGCTGCCGCCCAGCTGCAGAGCCAGTGGGTATTCCGCCACGCTATGGCGTAAAAAGCGTGCAGCATCGCCATGCAAGATGGCCCCGGTGGTGACCATCTCGGTATACAACAGGGCGTGCTGAGATAGCTGGCGCAAGAAGAAGCGGCAGTGCCGGTCAGTCCAATCCATCATTGGCGCTACGGAGAATCGCCGGGGAAATGTGGCCGGGGACATATTGGTAGGTGGTGCAGAGTTATCGGGCATTGGATCTATCTGTTTGACGGCAGGCGCAAGGGCGGCTGTCGTGATTCGTTGGCATGCCTGGAGCGGGCAGCGTTGGGTGCAATGCCCGCAGTTTATCAGCCCGGAGAGGGTTTTCGTTTGTACTCATGGCTTGGTCGGTGCTTGCAGGTAAATCCGGCATTTTGTGCGCATGGGTTGGGTCACTGGCACTTCATCGTTATGCTCTGCGCCACAAACAAGCCAATGGGTGAGTGATGCTTCAGTCTGTGCGCGTAATAAAGCTTCTGCCGGTGGCTCTGTTGTTTCTGCTCGGTGCCTGCTCCAGTGGGCCGCAACTGCAGCCTGAGACCAAGCGCTTGCCAGAGCGGGTCGAGCTGGCTGATGTGCCGTTCTTTCAACTAAGTGACGCCCAGGGTGGGCCTTCGGCGTTGGCTGCGTTGCTCAATCATCACGGGGTGATCACTAGCCCCGGTCTGGTGGATGAGCGCATGCAGCAATTGGCCAAAGAGCAGAGCACGCAAGCTGGGCTTGAGGCGGTGGCGCGCTCTTATGATCTACTGGTTTACCCTTTGCCCGGTAATTTGGATGCGCTGATGCAGCAGGTATCCGCAGGGCATCCGGTGCTGGTGATGCAGGATCGGCTGTTTGGTGGGCCGGGTTCGCAGTTTGCGTTGCTAGTCGGTTATGACCAGCGCGAACGCACGTTGGTAATGCGTTCGGGCAATACCCGGCGCTGGTACACCAGTTTTGCCAGTTTCGACGATGCCTGGGAGGAGGCCGGGCGTTGGGCTGTATTGATTCAGCCGACCAATCAATTGCCTGCGCAACCCCTTGAGCGAGTCTGGTTGCAGGCTGCCCGTGATCTGCAGCAGCAAAGCCGAGGCGCTGCGGCGCAGCGAGCGTTGCGCACGGCCCGTCAGGTTTGGCCGGATGCCGCGCTGTAACGGCGTTCAGCAATGACTTAAGTTAGAACGCAAAACGGCACCTTAGAGGTGCCGTTTCTGTTTGTGGCGCTGTTTTTAGATGCCCAGCTTGTCACGCAAGGTGTAGTACCAGGCGCCCAGTGCGCTGAATGGCACTTGGAACATCCGCCCGCCCGGGAATGGATAGTGCGGCAGGTCGGCGAAGGCGTCGAAGCGTTCGGCCTGACCGCGCAGGGCTTCGGCCAAGATTTTGCCGGCCAGGTGAGTATAGGTTACGCCGTGGCCGCTGCAGCCTTGTGAGTAGTAGATGTTGTCGCCGAGGCGGCCGACTTGCGGCAGGCGCGACAGGGTCAGCAGGAAGTTGCCGGTCCAGGCGTAGTCGATCTTCACATCCTTCAACTGCGGGAAGGCCTTGAGCATCTTCGGGCGAATGATTGCTTCGATGTTTGCCGGGTCGCGTGCGCCGTAGACCACACCGCCGCCAAAGATCAGGCGGTTATCACCGCTAAGGCGGTAGTAATCGAGCAAGTAGTTGCAGTCTTCTACGCAGTAGTCCTGCGGCAGCAGGCTCTTTGCCAATTCGGCGGATAACGGCTCAGTGGTAATAACTTGGGTACCGCACGGCATTGATTTGGCCGATAACTCAGGAATCAGGTTGCCCAGATAGGCGTTGCCCGCGACTACCACGAACTTGGCTTTGATCCGGCCGTTAGGGGTGTGCACAACGGGGTTGGCGCCGCGCTCAATGCGGATAGCTGGAGATTGCTCGTAAATAACTCCACCGAGCGACTCGACTGCCGTGGCTTCGCCCAATGCCAGGTTGAGCGGGTGGATGTGGCCGCCACTCATGTCCAGCATGCCGCCGGCATAAATATCGGTACCCACGACTTCTTGTATGCGCTTGGCGTCCATCAGTTCCAGCTGGGTGTGGCCGTAGCGTTCCCAGAGCTTTTTCTGCGACTCCAGGTGTTTCATGTGCTTGGGGGTGTTGGCCGCGAAGACGCCACCGTCCTTAAGGTCGCACTGGATGTTGTACTTGGTAATGCGCTCGCGAATAATCCGACCGCCTTCGAATGCCATGTCGCCCAGCAGTTTCGCCTGCTTGGGGCCGACGCTGCGTTCGATCACATCAATGTCGCGGCTATAACTGTTAACGATCTGCCCGCCATTGCGGCCTGATGCACCGAAACCAACCTTGGCCGCTTCGACGATGCTGACTTTAAAGCCGTTTTCGAGCAGGGCGATGGCCGTGGACAGGCCGGTGTAACCTGCGCCGACGATGCACACGTCAGTCTCGACTTCACCATTCAATTCCGGGCGCGCCGGTACCGGATTGGCGGAGGCCGCGTAATAGGATTGTGGATAAGCTGTGTGCGCCATTTTGCAACCTCTGTTCTTTATTTTTTACGAATAGACAGATGCTACCTGAGTTGAAAATGCCCGGCTAGTGGCCTGTGCGAAATATTAAACGCGCCATAGAACAGTAAAAAATTCAGTTATTCAGGCAGTTAGCGAAAAAACCTGTTGACAGTTTTTTGCGCCACCGTAGAATGCGCACCCATCGTAGGCACGTAGCTCAGTTGGTTAGAGCACCACCTTGACATGGTGGGGGTCGTTGGTTCGAGTCCAATCGTGCCTACCAAAATTGGTAGAAAAAGGGTCGCTTAGGCGGCCCTTTTTTATTGGGTTCTTGCCAGCAAGCCTGGCTTTCTGCAAGCATCCGTGCGGTTAATCGTTTTTTCAAACCTCCAGTGACTCCGGTTCGGTTTTGGTTGGCTGAAAAGCTCCCGCCACTGTATGGCAGGTATACCGCCGAATCGCTTACTGGCTCATCCCAACCCATGTGGCCTTTGGTAGAGGTCACCACTAGGAGAGGAGGCGCCATGCCCATCATTACTCTTCCCGACGGCAGTCAGCGTTCGTTCGA
>JAHJXZ010000111.1 GCA_018827205.1 Gammaproteobacteria bacterium
CGCGCCGATCTGACAGTTATCACCAACTTGATGGAAAGCCGTACCATCGCCGGCCCCGAGCGCCTGCGCCAACGCATGCAGGCGGTCACCAGCACCGAGCAAATGTGGCCGAGCAAGCAGTTCTTCCTGGCCAAACACAAGGAACAGCGCGCCCGTCACGGCAAATACAACGACACCGAGTACAACCTGGAACCCAACGTCAAAGGCTCGCCCGGTGGCCTGCGCGATATCCAGACCATTCTCTGGGTGGCGCGCCGGCATTTCGGCACGCTGAACCTGCACGCCATGGTCGGCCAGGGCTTTTTGTTGGAAAGCGAATACGCCCTGCTCGCCTCCAGCCAGGAATTCCTCTGGAAGGTGCGCTACGCCCTGCACATGCTCGCCGGCCGCGCCGAAGACCGCCTGCTGTTCGATCACCAGAGCAGGGTTGCCGCCCTGCTCGGCTATGAAGACAGCGACAGCAAGCGTGCCATCGAACGCTTTATGCAGAAGTACTACCGCGTGGTGATGGCGATCGCCGAATTGAGCGACCTGATTGTCCAGCACTTTGAAGAGCAGATCCTCAACGCTGGCGAAATCGGCCAGGCCACGCCGCTTAACAGTCGTTTCCTGCTGCGTGATGGCTATATCGAAGTCGCGCACCCCAATGTGTTCAAACGTACGCCGTTCGCCATCATGGAAATCTTCGTGCTGATGGCGCAGCACCCGGATATCAAAGGCGTGTGCGCCAACAGCATTCGCCTGCTGCGCGAACACCGTCACCTGATCGACGACGATTTCCGCCGCGACATCCGCAACACCAGTCTGTTTGTCGAGCTATTCAAAAGCCCGCAAGGCATTCACCGCAACCTGCGGCGGATGAACCGTTACGGCATCCTCGGCCTGTATCTGCCGGAGTTCGGCCATATCGTCGGACAGATGCAGCACGACCTGTTCCACATCTATACGGTCGATGCGCACACGCTGAACCTGATCAAGCACCTGCGTAAGTTCAAGTGGACCGAGCTCGCGGAAAAATTCCCCCTGGCCAGCAAGCTGATCGACAAGCTGCCCAAGCCCGAGCTGATCTATATGGCCGGGCTGTACCACGACATCGGCAAAGGCCGTGGCGGCGACCATTCGGAACTCGGCGCGGTGGATGCCGAAGCCTTCTGCGTGCGCCATCAGCTGCCCAACTGGGACTCCAAGTTGATCGTCTGGCTGGTGCAGCACCACCTGGTAATGTCCACCACCGCACAGCGCAAAGACTTGTCTGACCCGCAGGTAATTTTCGATTTCGCCCGCCTGGTCGGCGACCAGACCCGCCTGGATTACCTCTATGTGCTGACCGTGGCCGACATCAACGCCACCAACCCCAGCTTGTGGAACTCCTGGCGCGCCAGCCTGCTGCGCCAGCTGTATACCGAGACCAAGCGTGCACTGCGCCGCGGCCTGGAAAACCCGCTGGACCGCGAAGAGCAGATCCGCCTGACCCAAATTGCTGCGCTGGACATCCTGGTGCGCGGCGGCACCGACCCAGATGACGCCGAGCAACTCTGGTCGCAACTGGGTGACGACTACTTCCTGCGCCACACGGCATCTGACGTCGCCTGGCACAGCGAGGCGATCCTGCAGCACGCCAACAACAGCGATCCGCTGGTGCTGATCAAGGAAACCACCCAACGCGAGTTCGAGGGCGGCACGCAGATATTCATCTACGCCCAGGATCAGCACGACTTCTTCGCCGTGACCGTGGCCGCTATGGCCCAGCTCAACCTAAACATCCATGACGCGCGGATTCTCACCTCCACCAGCCAATTCACCCTCGATACCTACATCGTGCTCGAAGGCGAAGGCGGCTCGATTGGTGAGAACCCGGCGCGAATCAAAGAGATTCGCCAAGGTCTGATCGACACCCTGAAAAATCCAGACGACTACCCGAACATCATTCAGCGCCGCGTACCGCGCCAGCTCAAGCACTTTGCTTTTGCGCCGCAGGTAACCATCCATAACGATGCACACCGACCAGTGACCATCCTCGAAGTCACTGCCCCCGACCGTCCCGGCTTGCTGGCACGGATCGGGCGAATCTTCCTCGACTTCGACCTGTCGCTGCAGAACGCCAAGATCGCCACACTGGGCGAGCGGGTGGAAGACGTGTTCTTCGTCACCGATGCGCATAACCAGCCGCTGTCCGACCCCGAGCTGTGCATGCGCCTGCAGGAAACCATGGTTGCGCAACTGTCCGATGCGCCAGGCACGCAGGCCGAACCAAGCCGAATCGTTATTTAAAGCCCCTTATTACCCTTGAGCCGCCCACCATCCTCGATGCGGGCGCTGGCAGACCTCAGGAAGCAACAATGAACGACGCGTTAAACCAGCTGCAGCCCTACCCGTTTGAAAAGCTCCGCGCACTGCTAGGCAGCGTGCAGGTAACCGCTGGCAAAAGCCCGATCGCCCTATCGATTGGTGAGCCCAAGCACCGTTCGCCGGAGTTTGTCGCCGAGGCGTTGCGCGCTAACCTCGACCAGCTTGCGGTCTACCCGACCACCCTGGGCATCCCGGCCCTGCGGGAAGCCATCGCCAACTGGTGCAGCCAACGCTTTGGTCTGCCGGCCGACGTGCTTGACCCAGCGCGCCATGTGCTGCCGGTCAATGGCACCCGCGAAGCACTGTTCGCCTTTACCCAGGCCGTGGTCAAACGCGATGTCGATGGCCTGGTCGTCAGCCCCAATCCCTTCTATCAAATCTATGAAGGCGCAGCTTTCCTCGCCGGCGCGCAGCCGCACTACCTGCCCTGCTTGGAAGAGCACGGCTTCAATCCGGATTTCGACGCCGTCAGCGATGAAATCTGGCAGCGCTGTCAGATCCTCTTTCTCTGCTCGCCCGGCAACCCCACCGGCGCACTGATCCCGCTGCCGACGCTGAAGAAGCTGATCGCCCTGGCCGACAAGTTCGATTTCGTGATCGCTGCGGATGAGTGTTACAGCGAACTGTATTTTGATGAAGGCAACCCGCCGGCCGGCCTGCTGAGCGCCTGCGCCGAACTGGGCCGTAGTGATTTCAAACGCTGCGTGGTGTTCCACAGCCTGTCCAAGCGCTCCAACCTACCTGGCCTGCGCTCGGGTTTTGTCGCTGGCGACGCCGACATTCTGAAATCATTCCTGCTGTACCGTACCTACCACGGCTGCGCCATGCCGGTACAAACCCAGCTGGCCAGCGTTGCCGCCTGGAACGACGAAGCCCACGTCAAAGCCAACCGCGATCTGTATCGCGAGAAGTTTGACGCAGTGCTGGCGATTCTCGATGGCGTACTGGGGTGTACAGCGCCCTGATGGCGGCTTTTACCTATGGGCGAAAACCCCGATAGACGATGAAACATTTACCCGCGAGCTGTTTGCCCGCGAGCATGTCACCGTGGTGCCCGGCTCGTACCTGTCGCGCGCAGTGGACGGCCACAACCCAGGCGCCGGCCGCGTGCGCATGGCCCTGGTCGCGCCGCTGGCCGAGTGTGTGGCAGCAGCCGAACGTATCCGCGATTTTGTGAAGAGCCTCTGATGACTAAGACCCTGTTTGGCATAAAAGCCTGCGACACCATGAAAAAAGCCCGCACCTGGCTCGACGAGCACGGGGTAAGCTACGCCTTTCATGATTACAAAGCCTGCGGCATTGACCGTGGCAACCTGGAAAAGTGGTGCAATGAGCATGGTTGGGAAACCATCCTGAACCGTGCAGGCACCACCTTCCGCAAGCTGGACGAGGCGCAGAAAAGCGACCTCGATCAGCACAAGGCGATCGAACTGATGCTCGCCCAACCGTCGATGATCAAACGCCCGGTGCTGGATCTCGGCAACAAGACCCTGGTTGGCTTCAAAGCCGACCGTTATGCCGCCGAACTGGTTTGAACCCGTCGGCCCACACGAATTTGCGGTAAGGAAAACAGCATGAGCACAACCCTCTTCAGCCTGGCTTTCGGCGTTGGCACCCAGAACCGTCAGAGCAACTGGCTGGAAGTCTTCTACGCCCAGCCACTGCTCAACCCGGCCAGTGAACTGGTCGCCAAAGTAATCGAGAAAATCGATTACCAGGGCGGCAACCACGCCATCATGATTAGCAACAACCAGGCCGGCGATCTGGCCGAAGCGCTGAAAAATATCGATGCTGCGCAATCTGCCCTGCTCACCCGCCTGGCCGAGAGTCAGAAGCCGCTAGTAGTCACTCTGCTCGCCGAAGACAGCGTACTGACCAGCACCCCTGAGGCCTACCTCAAGCTGCACCTGCTGTCGCACCGCCTGGTTAAACCACATGGCTTGAACCTCACCGGTATCTTTCCACTGCTGCCGAATGTGGCCTGGACCAGCCAGGGTGCAATCGACCTTCTGGAGCTGGCCGAGCGCCAACTGGAAGCCCGCCTGAAAGGCGAGCTGCTGGAAGTGTTCTCGGTGGACAAGTTCCCGAAAATGACCGACTACGTGGTACCGGCTGGCGTGCGTATTGCTGACAGCGCCCGTATCCGTCTGGGCGCCTACGTGGGCGAAGGCACCACCGTGATGCACGAAGGCTTCGTTAACTTCAATGCCGGTACCGCCGGCCCAGGCATGATCGAAGGCCGCGTGTCTGCGGGCGTATTCGTCGGCAAGGGCTCGGACCTCGGCGGCGGCTGCTCGACCATGGGCACCCTGTCCGGTGGCGGCAATATCGTGATTTCCGTCGGCGAAGGCTGCCTGATCGGCGCCAATGCCGGTATCGGCATTCCGCTGGGCGATCGCAACACCGTGGAATCCGGCCTGTACATCACCGCAGGTACCAAGGTGGCGCTGCTCGATGCGGACAACCAACTGGTCAAGGTACTCAAAGCCCGTGACCTGGCGGGTCAGCCGGACCTGCTGTTCCGCCGTAACTCGCAAACTGGTGCCGTGGAGTGCAAAACCCACAAGTCGGCGATTGAACTGAACGAAGCCCTGCACGCGCACAACTAAGCGCCCCGCAGTTGCCACAGGCCGGGCCCATGCCCGGCCTGTCTATTTATACTCAACAGACAGTTCCTGCGGTGCCGAAGCCAATGTCACTGATCTCACCCTGGCGTGCTGACTTCCCTGGTATCCAGGCCCTTGCGGCCGAAGGCCAGATCTATCTGGACAGCGCCGCCACCGCGCAAAAACCCCAGGCCATGCTCGATGCCCTGCTCGGCTATTACGCCGGCGGCGCAGCCAATGTGCACCGTGCCCAGCATCTGCCAGGCGAACGCGCCACCCGCGCCTTCGAAGCCACCCGGGAAAAGGCTGCACGCTGGCTTAATGCGCTCGCTGCGCAGCAGATCCTCTTTACCCGCAGCGCCACCGAGGCGTTCAACCTGCTGGCCTACGGTCTGGAGCAGCGCCTGCAGCCCGGTGACGAGATCGCCATCAGCGCCCTGGAGCATCACGCCAATCTACTGCCCTGGCAGCAACTGGCACTGCGTCGGCAGCTCAAGCTGGTGGTGCTGCCGCTGGATAACCACGGCCTGATCGATCTTGCGCACGCCGCTCAGCTGATAGGCCCGCGCACTCGCCTGCTGGCGGTCAGTCAGTTGTCCAACGTGCTTGGTTGCTGGCAGCCGCTGGAGCCGTTACTGGCCCTTGCACAGGCGCAGGGCGCGCTGACCCTGGTCGATGGCAGCCAAGGCGTGGTACATGGCCGCCAGGATATGCAAGCGCTGGGCTGCGATTTCTATATCTGCTCCAGCCACAAGCTCTATGGCCCGGACGGTGTAGGCCTGCTCTATGGCCGCCCGCAGGCCCTGGAACAGCTGGCGCATTGGCAATTTGGCGGCGAGATGCTGCTGCACACCGACTACTACAACGCCAGCTTTCGCCCTGCGCCATTAGGCTTTGAGGCCGGTACGCCGCCAATTGCCTCGGTGATCGCCTTAGGTGCCAGCCTGGATTACCTGAGCAACCTCGACGCCAATGCCGTCAGCAGCCATGAAGCGGCCCTGCATAGCCAGCTGATCACTGGGCTGCAGCAGCGCCAGGGCCTGAGCCTGCTCGGCACACCGACTGTCGCCTTGGCCAGCTTTGTGGTCGGGGGGGTGCACCACGCTGACCTTGCTCACCTGCTGACCGAACAAGGCATCGCCGTGCGCGCCGGCCATCACTGCGCCATGCCGCTGCTGCAGGGCCTCGGCCTGAGCGGAGCGATTCGCGTGTCTCTGGGGCTGTATAACGACGCCAGTGACCTGCAGCGTTTTTTCAACGCACTGGATCAGGCCCTGGAGCTGCTGCAGTGAACCTACCCGCCAACGCCCAGACTGCGCTGCAAGCCTTTAGCGCCTGCCCCGGTTGGGAACAGCGCGCACGCTTGTTAATGCAATGGGGCGACCAGCTTGCCCCGCTCAGCGACGACGAACGTTGTGAAGCCAACCGAGTACAGGGTTGTGAAAGTCAGGTGTGGCTAGTGGGCGAGCGCAACGGTGCACACTGGCAGTTTCGCGCCAGCAGTGATGCACGCCTGTTGCGTGGCCTGCTTGCGCTGCTGCTGGCACGGGTCAATAGCCTGGCACAGACCGAACTGGCACAGCTGGATCTGCCGGACTGGTTTACCCAGCTTGGCCTCGCCCGCCACCTGTCACCTTCGCGCAGCAACGGCCTGCAGGCCGTGCTGATGCGGATGCAGCAATTGCTGGATGCAGGCGATTAAGGCGCCGCGTGCCACTGATCGGCATTGCCGGAATACAAGGCCTGCTGCAGACGCTCCAGCTCACCGCTCTCGGCCAAGCGGCGTAAACCGGCATTGAATACCTTACGCAGCTGATCGGCCTGGGCATCACCTTTGCGAAACAACAGGTGCAGCGGCTCGGTATTCAATACACGCGGATGATGGGTGATTGCAGCCCGCGCTTCGGGGGCAAATATGCGCCGCAGCATGGCGTAGCCCACGGCTCGATCCTGCGGATGAAAATCCACGCGCCCCAGCTCCAGCAGGCGAAAGCCGGTGTCTTCCTTGCCGCTTTGCTGCACTTGCAACTGCCCGCCCTGCACCGCCGCATCGAACTGCGGACCATAGGAGTAGCCCAGGGTGGTGGCGATGCTGAACGCCTTGAGGTCTTCCACATGCTGCCAATCGAGTGTTCGATCCTTACGCTGGAACAACACCACCTCACCCTTCACCACCGCATCGCTGCAGGTACTGACGCGCTGACGGGCGCTGTTGCAGATATAGGGCATTACCGCATCCAGACCGCCTTGCTCGAGCATCAGCAGGTTGCGGTCCCAGGGGTAATAGACGAACTCAACCTGATAACCCGCCGCCTTGAAGATGCCGCGCACCAGCCGCGACAAGGCGCCGCCATCCTCGCGTTGCTGATCGACATAGGGCACCCAGTCACCGGTGCCAATCCGCACAACCGGATCGGCGTGAACACTCAGACAGGCAGAAAACGCTGCAAACAGCAGTGCAAATCGCGGGATATGACGTAACACATGACGCAGCAGGGACAACACAGCACACCTCAATAACGCGAGAAACAGCATATCCCTGCTGAACAGCGACCTTAACCAGTCGTTTTTACAGATTCGTCAACACGCGCCGCTATGCATCAGGCGAGCGCGGCCGCTCCGCCGGTCGCCGCGTACCGGCGACCAATTTATCGACGATGCGCGCGGCAGCTACCATGCCGAACGTTGCGGTCACCATCATTACCGCACCAAAACCGCCGGCGCAGTCGAGCTTGACCCCTTCGCCGACAAAGCCCTTGTACTGACACACCGTGCCATCGGGTTTGGGATAGCGCAGCTGCTCGCTGGAGTACACGCACGGCACGCTGTAATTGCGCCCCGGGGTACGCGAGAAACCATAATCGCGACGCAGAGTGGAGCGCACCTTGGAGGCCAGTGGATCGTTCCAGGTCTTGTTCAGGTCACCGACCTGGATCTGCGTCGGGTCAATCTGCCCGCCCGCACCGCCGGTGGTAATCACCTGAATCTTGCGCCGCTTGCACCAGGAAATAAGCGCGGCCTTAGCGTTGACGCTGTCGATGCAATCGATCACGGCATCCAGGTGTTCGGTGATGTATTCGGCCATGGTCTCGCGGGTGACGAAATCCGCCACTGCATGTACCACGCAGGCCGGGTTGATGCTGCGAATACGCGCGGCCATCACCTCAACCTTTGGCTGGCCGACTGTGCTGTCCAGCGCATGCAGCTGGCGGTTGCTGTTGCTAACACAGACATCATCCAGGTCGAACAAGGAAATCTCGCCCACCCCGGAGCGCGCCAGCGCCTCAGCCGCCCAGGAACCCACACCGCCAATGCCGACCACCGCCACATGCGCAGCCGCCAGCCGCTCGGCGCCCTGACGACCATACAGGCGGGCGATCCCGGCAAAGCGTTGTTCATCCACAGGCATTCTTCTCTCTCGCAAGCCACAAGCGGCGCGCATTATAGGTAGCTGGCGAGCTGCACCCAAGCATTGTCTTGGTCGCGACCTCGTTAACCGATGAACAGCAGTAGCACATAGCCACTAGCGGAACCTTCAAGGCCGCCTATCGTCCTATCAATATGCCGCCCCACCCTGCTATACAGCCCAATGGCGGCGGCGTAGCATGCGCCACCCGACGCTCGTCGCTTTTTTGCCCCTTCGCTGGACCTGCTCCCTATGCCTTCGCGTAAGTTTGGACTGAACCTGGTCATGTTCCTGGCAATTGCCGCCGTGTTTACCGGTATCTGGGCGCTGTACAACCGCCCGTTAACGGCGCCAGACTGGCCGGAACAGATCTCTGGGTATTCCTTCTCGCCCTTCCGCGCCGGGCAGAACCCGCAACAGGACACTTATCCCAGCGATGAGCAGATGCGTGCCGACCTGGAACTGCTGAGCACGCAGACCGACAACATCCGCACCTACTCGGTAGACGGCCCACTGGGCACTATCCCCTTGCTGGCCGAAGAGTTCGGCCTGCGCGTGACCCTGGGCATCTGGATCAGCCCGGACCTGGAACGCAACGAACGGGAAATCACCAAGGCCATCGAAATTGCCAACAATTCACGCAGCGTGGTGCGCGTGGTGGTCGGCAACGAAGCGCTGTTCCGCAGTGAAGTGACGCCAGAGAACCTGATTGCCTATATCGACCGCGTGCGCGCGGCGGTCAAGGTGCCGGTAACCACCTCCGAGCAATGGCACATCTGGCAGGAATACCCGGAACTGGCGCAGCACACCGACCTGATCGCGGCTCACGTGCTGCCCTACTGGGAGTTCGTGCCGATGGAGGACGCCACCGACTTCGTCCTCGAACGCGCCAAGGACCTGAAAAAACTCTTTCCGAAAAAACCCCTACTGCTCTCAGAAGTCGGCTGGCCGAGCAACGGCCGCATGCGCGGCGGCGCCGATGCCTCACAAGCCGATCAGGCCATCTACCTGCGCACCCTGGTCAATGCGCTGAACGCCAAGGGCTATAACTACTTCGTGATCGAAGCCTTCGACCAACCGTGGAAAGCCAGCGATGAAGGCTCGGTGGGTGCCTACTGGGGTGTCTACAACCTCGACCGCCAGGCCAAGTTCGCCTTCGAAGGGCCGGTAGTGGCGATTCCGCAGTGGCGTTTGCTGGCCATCGGCTCCGTGGTACTGGCACTGCTCAGCCTGGCGCTGATGCTGATCGACGGCAGCGCCCTGCGCCAGCGCGGGCGTACGTTCCTGACCATTGTTGCCTTCGCCGGCGGCTCCGCCCTGGTGTGGATCGGCTACGACTACAGCCAGCAGTACAGCACCTGGTTCAGCACCCTGGTCGGCCTGTTGCTGGGTATCGGTGCCTTCGGCGTATTTATCGTGCTGCTCACCGAAGCCCATGAGCTCGCCGAAACAGCCTGGACCCGCGCGCGCCGCCGGCCGTTCCAGCCAGTCGTCGCCGACAGCGCCTACCGGCCCAAGGTCTCAGTCCACGTGCCCTGCTACAACGAGCCGCCGGAGATGGTCAAACAGACCCTCGACGCCCTGGCCGCGCTGGATTACCCGGATTACGAAGTCATCATCATCGACAACAACACCAAGGACCCGGCCGTGTGGGAGCCGGTAGAGGCCTACTGCAAAGTACTGGGCCCGCGTTTCCGCTTCTTCCACGTCGCACCGATTGCCGGCTTCAAGGGCGGCGCGCTGAACTACATCCTGCCGCACACCGCAGCGGATGCCGAAGTGGTGGCGGTGATCGACGCCGATTACTGCGTCGACAAGAACTGGCTCAAACACATGGTGCCGCACTTCAGTGACCCGCAGATCGCCGTGGTGCAGTCGCCGCAGGATTACCGCGACGGCAACGAAAACATCTTCAAGAAGCTCTGCTACGCCGAATACAAAGGCTTCTTCCATATCGGCATGGTCACCCGCAACGACCGCAACGCGATCATCCAGCATGGCACCATGACTATGATCCGCCGTACAGTGATGGATGAGCTGAAGTGGGCCGATTGGACTATCTGCGAGGATGCCGAGCTGGGTCTGCGGGTGTTCGAGAAAGGCTATTCCGCCGCCTATGCCAACCAGAGCTTCGGCCAGGGGCTGATGCCGGACACCTTTATCGACTACAAGAAACAGCGTTTCCGCTGGGCCTACGGCGCCATTCAGATCATGAAGGGCCACGCGCGCAGCCTGTTCCTCGGCAAGAACTCCGAACTGAAAACCGGCCAGCGCTACCACTTCGTCGCGGGTTGGCTGCCATGGATCGCCGATGGCCTGAATATCTTCTTCACCGTCGGCGCGCTGCTCTGGTCGGCGGCGATGATCATCGTGCCGCAACGGGTAGACCCGCCGCTGATGATCTTCGCCATCCCGCCACTGGCGCTGTTCTTCTTCAAGCTGGGCAAGATCCTGTTCCTCTACCGCAAGGCCATGGGCGTTGATCTGGTGCGTTCATTCCAAGCGGCTCTGGCAGGCCTCGCGCTGTCGCACACGATTGCCAAGGCGGTGCTCTACGGCACCTTTACCAAGACCATTCCGTTCTTCCGCACACCGAAGATGGCCAGCAACCACGGCATCCTGGTGGCCCTGGCAGAGGCGCGTGAAGAAGTCTTTATCATGCTGCTGCTGTGGGGTTCGGCCATCGGTATCAGCGTCGTTCAGGGCCTGCCCAGCGCCGACGTAAAGTTCTGGGTGGCCATGCTCCTGGTGCAGTCGTTGCCCTACCTGGCAGCGCTGGTCATGGCTCTGCTGTCGTCGTTGCCGGCGCCGCAGGCAAGCCCGCAGGAAACTGTCGCTGCCGGCTGATTAGAGGCGGGCTTGAATGCCAGACGGCGGCCAATGGCCGCCGTTTTGCTTTAAGATGGCGGCCTTTCCGCTTGATGCCGCCTTGGAGCCGCAATGACCGCCAACGCCACGCCCCTCTCTCCGACGCTGGAGCTTGCCTGCGAGCTGATTCGTCGCCCGTCCGTTACGCCGCTCGATGAAGGCTGCCAGGAACAGATGACGCGCCGCCTTGCCGCCTGCGGTTTTACCATCGAGCCGATGCGGATCGAGGAAGTGGACAACTTCTGGGCCAGCCACGGTAGCCAAGAGGGCCCCGTACTGTGCTTTGCCGGACACACCGATGTGGTGCCAACCGGCCCGGTACAGAAGTGGCAGCATCAGCCATTCAATGCCCTGATCGACGAAGACGGCATGCTCTGCGGCCGTGGCGCGGCGGACATGAAAGGCAGCCTGGCGTCGATGATCATCGCCGTTGAACGCTTTGTCGCCGAATACCCGGACCATAAGGGCCGTATCGCCTTTCTGATCACCAGCGACGAAGAAGGCCCGGCGCACAACGGCACCAAGGCCGTGGTTGAACGCCTGCGCGCACGTAATGAACGCCTGGACTGGTGCATCGTTGGCGAGCCGTCGAGTACCACCCTGGTTGGTGACGTGGTGAAAAACGGCCGCCGTGGCTCGCTCGGTTGCACCCTCACTGTGCGCGGCAAGCAAGGCCACGTGGCCTACCCGCACCTGGCCCGCAACCCGATTCACCTGGCTGCACCCGCGCTGGCCGAACTGGCTGCCGAACACTGGGACGAAGGCAATGCGTTCTTCCCGCCGACCAGCTTCCAGGTCTCCAATCTGAATGCTGGCACCGGGGCGACCAACGTGATCCCTGGTGAACTGAAGGCAATCTTCAACTTCCGCTTCTCCACCGAATCCACAGTGGAAGGCTTGCAGCAGCGTGTTGCAGCGATTCTCGACAAACACGGCCTGGACTATCACCTGGACTGGGCGTTGTCGGGCATGCCATTTCTCACCGAACCCGGCGCCCTGCTTGACGGCGTTGCCGCCAGCATCAAAGCAGTAACCGGCCGTGACACCAAGCCATCGACCAGCGGCGGCACCTCCGATGGTCGATTTATTGCCACCCTCGGCACCCAGGTGGTCGAGCTCGGCCCGGTCAACGCCACGATTCACCAGGTCGACGAGCGCGTACTGGCCAGTGATCTGGATGTGCTCACCGAAATCTATTATCAAACCCTGGTGAACCTGCTCGCATGAGCCTGACCTGCCCTATCTGCCAAGGCGCACTGAGCCTGGTTGACAATGGCGTGGTCTGCCCCGCCAACCATCGCTTCGACCGTGCACGCCAGGGCTACCTGAACCTGTTGCCAGTGCAGCATAAAAACAGCCGCGACCCTGGCGACAATGCCGCCATGGTCGAAGCACGCCGGCGCTTCCTCGACGGCGGCCATTACGCACCATTGGCCAAGCGCCTGGCAGAGCTGGCAGCGAGCTATAAACCGAGCTGCTGGCTGGATATCGGTTGCGGCGAGGGCTACTACACCACGCAGCTTGCAGATGCCCTACCGCAAGCCGACGGCTACGCCCTGGACATCTCCCGCGAAGCGATCAAACGCGGCTGCAAACGCGCGCCGCAGCTCAACTGGCTGGTGGCGAGCATGGCCCGCGTACCGCTGAGTGACGCCAGCTGCCAGCTGCTCGCCAGTGTTTTCAGCCCGCTAGACTGGCAGGAAGCCAAACGCCTGCTCGCCCCCGGCGGTGGCCTGCTGCGCATGGGCCCGACCCGCGAACACCTGATGCAGCTACGGCAGAAGCTGTATGACGAAGTGCGTGACTACGATGATCAGAAACACCTGGAGCTGATCCCCGAAGGCATGCGCCTGGCCCACAGCGAAACCCTGACGTTCAACCTGCAATTGGATAGCAGTGAAGCCCGCGCCGACCTGCTGGCCATGACCCCACACGGCTGGCGCGCCAGTGCTGAACGCCGTGCGGCAGTCATTGCCGAACCCTGCGAAGTGACCGTTGCCATCCGCTACGACTGGATCGAGAAGCTATGACCATGCGCCAACCGGATATCGAGATTTACCTGAAAGACGCCGACCACAACGCTATCGGTGAGTGGCTGAGTAGCGCGCTGGGCAGCTGCACGCCCTGGCAGCAGAAAGGCCAGACCTACAAATGCATGGCCGGCAACGTACCCATCACCTGGCTGCCCAAGGCAGTCGGCAAATGGCACAGCCTGTTCCTGGAAAGCGACGCCACCCCATGGGCCGACGACCTAGCCTGTGCTCAGGCCGCCTTCACTGCGCTGAATGTCGAAGTACGCTGCGCACCGGGCGGCTGGCAGGAAGAAGAAAGTGACGAGCAAGCCGACCGCTGGATGCGCATCAGCGCCGATGGCGTTGAGGAAATTACCTGGCGCACCGGCTAACCGAGCGGCTTTCAACCAAGCACAAAAAACCCCGCCTAGGCGGGGTTTTGTTTAACCGGACGTTTACTTCTTGCCCAGTTTCTTCAGTTCTTCGTCACGCAGTTCGCGGCGCAAGATCTTGCCGACGTTGGTAGTCGGCAGCACATCGCGGAACTCGACGGCTTTCGGCACCTTGTAACCGGTGACGTTGGCACGCATGTGCTCCATGACCTGCTCTTTGCTCAGGGTTTCACCCGGCTTGACCACCACGAAGATCTTGATCGCCTCGCCCGACTTCTCATCCGGCACACCAATCGCGGCGCATTGCAGCACGCCTGGCAGCGTGGCCAGCACGTCTTCCAGCTCGTTCGGATAGACGTTGAAGCCGGACACCAGAATCATGTCCTTCTTGCGGTCGACGATGCGCATGTAACCGTCTTCCTGGATCACCGCGATATCACCGGTCTTCAACCAGCCTTCGGCGTCGAGGATTTCGTCGGTGGCCTCCTGGCGCTGCCAGTAGCCCTTCATCACCTGCGGACCTTTCACACACAGCTCACCAATCGACCCCAGCGGCTGCTCGACACCTTCATCGTCGATCACCTTGCACACTGTCGAGGGAACCGGGATGCCAATGGTACCGATCTGGATATTGCTGAACGGGTTAACCGAGGCCACAGGGCTGGTTTCGGTCATACCGAAGCCTTCGCAGATCGAACAACCCGTGACCTGCTTCCAGCGCTCGGCGGTCGCCAGCTGCAGAGCCATACCACCGGAGAAGGTGGCCTTCAGGGTGGAGAAGTCCAGCTTGCGGAAGTCCTCGTTGTTGCACAGGGCAACGAACAGGGTGTTAAGACCGACAAAACCAGTGAACTTGTACTTGGCCAGATCCTTGGTCATGGCTGGCAGATCACGCGGGTTGGTGATCAGCACGTTGTGCCCACCAATCAGCATCATCGCCATGCAATGGAAGGTGAATGCGTAGATGTGATACAGCGGCAACGGCGCGATCAGCACTTCACTGCCTTCGCTCATTTCCGCGCCCATCAGCGCTTTGACCTGCAGCATGTTGGCGATCAGGTTGCGGTGAGTCAGCATCGCGCCCTTGGCCACGCCGGTGGTGCCACCGGTGTATTGCAGCACGGCGATATCGCCATTGTTCGGCGCGGCGTCCTTGGACGCCTGACCGCGGCCCTTGGCCATGGCGGCAGTGAACTTGACGGCGTTCGGCAGGCTATAGGCCGGCACCATTTTCTTCACGTGCTTAACCACGCTGTTAACCAGCAGGCGCTTGAGTGGCGACAGCATGTCACCGACTTCAGTGATGATGACCGTCTTGATTGCGGTTTTCGGCAGTACTTGCTCAACCAAATGAGCCATGTTGGCCAGGCTGACCAGGGCCTTGGCACCGGAGTCATTGAATTGGTGTTCCAGTTCGCGGGCGGTGTACAGCGGGTTGGTGTTGACCACCACCAGGCCGGCACGCAGGGCACCAAAGACCACTACTGGATACTGCAGCACGTTAGGCAGTTGCACGGCGATGCGGTCGCCGGGCTGCAGATCAGTGTTTTGCTGTAGGTAGGCGGCAAAGTTGCCGGACAACTCGTACAGCTCACCGTAGGTAATGGTTTTACCCATGTTGCTGAAAGCTGGCTTGTCGGCGAAACGTTGGCAGGACTCTTTCAGTACCGCCTGGATGTTCGGGTACTGGTCAGGATTGATTTCGGCAGCAATCCCAACGGGATACTTATCCTTCCAAAAGTTTTCGGTCATGGAAGCCCACTCCTCAGCAACAGCTTGATCTTCACCGCGCGTAGACGGTTGTTTATTGTAGATTTGCGTGTTTTCTGCGATTTGAACGGCAAAAAAATTGCCGGGAGCAATTTTTGACGTCGCACAGCGACGGCCTGAAAGGATGGTCACTATGGATGGCGGATCACAAAAAAGCCGCCCGAGAGTAGCAGCTTTGCCAAACAGCGACTAGCACCAATAAGCGCCGCAGCAGTCACAAAAATGACCCGCACTCACAATCCGGTCATCCTCATGATTTCGCTGAAAGTGGCGAGCTATAGGCGTTGCGTAGGGCTTGCAGAGATTTCAGCGCAGCCGCAGTTGGTCTGCGGCATGCGCTGAAACAGTCACGGCCTTCAATCGATCAGGCGATATCGCGCAGCTCGCGACGCAGGATCTTGCCGACGGGGGTCATTGGCAGCGAATCACGGAAGACAATCTGCTTGGGCACCTTGTAGCCGGTGAAGTTTTCCTTGCAGTAGGCCTTCAGCTCATCGGCGCTGAGGCTGCTGTCGCGGGCCACGACGAACAGCTTGACCACTTCCCCGGACTTCTCGTCTGGCACGCCGATGGCCGCGCAGCTGGCGACTTTCGGGTGGGCCATGACCACATCTTCGATCTCGTTGGGGTACACGTTGAAACCGGAGACGATGATCATGTCCTTTTTGCGGTCGACAATACGCACAAAACCATCTGGGTCGATCACCGCCACGTCACCACTCTTGAACCAGCCCTCGGCGTCCAGCACCTCGGCGGTGGCTTCCTCACGGTTCCAGTAGCCCTTCATCACTTGCGGGCCCTTGATGCACAGCTCGCCGCGCTCGCCCAGCGCTTGTTCAACACCATCATCATCAATGACCTTGAACGCCGTACCCGGCACCGGAATGCCTACCGTGCCCAGACGCGCCTGGTCGCCATAGGGATTGGTACTGGCCACCGGTGAGGTTTCGGTCAGGCCATAGCCTTCGGTCACAGGGCAACCGGTCATCGCCTGCCAACGCTCAGCAGTGGCTTTGACCAGAGCTGTACCGCCTGAGTTAGTCAGTTTGAAGTGAGAGAAGTCCAGGTTCTTGAACTCGGGGTTATCCATCAGCGCAACGAACAGCGTGTTGAGCCCGAGCAATGCGGAGAACTGCCACTTGCCCAGCTCCTTGACGAAACCGGGGATATCACGCGGGTTGGTGATCAGCACGTTGTGGTTGCCGTTGACCATCATGCACATGCAGTTCGCGGTAAACGCATAGATATGGTAGAGCGGCAGCGGCGCAATCATGATTTCCTGACCCTGCTTCATCAGCGGGGTGCCATCGTTGCCCAGCTGCGACAGGCAGGCATCCACCTGCAGCATATTGGCCACCAGGTTGCCGTGGGTGAGCATCGCGCCCTTGGCCACGCCCGTAGTGCCGCCGGTGTATTGCAGCACGGCAATGTCTTCCTGGCCGACCTTGACCGGCTTCAGCGCGTTGCCACGACCCTGCTTGAGCACATCCTTGAACGACACCGCCTGCGGCAGGTGGTAGTCGGGGACCATCTTCTTGACCTTCTTCACCACGGTGTTGACCAGCCAGCCCTTAAGGCTTGGCAATAGGTCACCCATCTTGGCTTCGATCAGGTAGTCGATCTCGGTATCCGGCAGTACGTCCTGCACCAGCTTGCCAAACATGTTCAGGTACACCAGCGCGCGTACGCCGGCATCCTTGAACTGGTGACGCATCTCGCGGGCGGTGTACAACGGGTTGGTGTTGACCACAATCAGCCCGGCGCGCATGGCACCGAACACGGCAATCGGGTACTGCAGCACGTTGGGCATCTGCACGGCGATGCGGTCACCTGGTTGCAGGTCTGTGTGCTTTTGCAGGTAAGCGGCAAAGGCCGCCGAGAGCCGATCAAGCTCGGCATAGGTCAGGGTTACGCCCAGGTTGCTGAAAGCGGGCCGGTCAGCGAACTTCTTGCACGAGCGCTCGAACACCTCGATCACCGACTTGTAAGCACCCAGGTCGATGTCATTGGGGACGCCAGCCGGGCGTTTGTCGCTCCAGAAATCAGGCTGCATTATTTTTATCCTCTTGCCCTGAGATGGTCTGATCCGCGCTGCGGAGTTGGCTGGAAGTTAACAGCTAACGCCAAACAGGCAAATAGCCGGGCAGCTTCATTGACGCACTGAATCTTGCCGCTCTGTGTGGAACTATCCAGCTGCGCCACCTATAACCAATCTGCACCCTGCACTTGCGGCTTACCATGCCTATCGTTCTATTCGCTGCGACACTGCTATTTCTCTTCGCGCAATTGGCGCAGGCCGAACCACAGCTGCGCATGGCTACCCTGGAATACCCGCCCTACAGCTCTGAACACCTGCCGGATGGCGGCAGCATTGTCGCCCTGACCCGCCGTGCCTTTGCCGTACGCGGCTATCCGCTGCAGATCGACTTTCTACCCTGGGCGCGGGTGCGCGTGGAATTGGGCAACGGCAATTATCAGGGCGCGCTGGCGCTGTGGCCCAAGGAGATTAACGAGGAAGGCCTGCAGCCCTCGCGCCCGCTGTTCTACAGCGAGCTGGGATTGTTTATCCGCAACGACTACCCGCTGCAGTTCAGCCAGCTACAGGAGCTACGCGGCAAAACGCTGGGCATCGTGCGCGGTTACGGCTACCCGCAGCACATTCTCGACGCAGGGCTGATACTCGAATACGCCGTGGACGACACCAGCAACCTGCGCAAACTCAATGCTCGGCGCTTCGATATGGTGCTGCTTGAGCGCATCGTCGGTAACCACCTGATCGCCAACGATGAGCAGCTACACGGCAAGCTAAGCTGGCACGGCAATGTGCTGGAACGCATTCCGCTGCTGGTCGGCTTTGTCCCGGCCAAAGCCAGCGAGCCGGACTGGAGCGCAGTGTTTGAGCAGGGCCTGCGTGATCTGCACAGCAGCGGCGAATATATGCGGATACTGCGCAGCCATAACCCTTAAATTCGCACGGACTTTGCGCCGCGCCGCGCGGGGTGCACAATGCGCAGCTTCTGCAGGCTTAAGGGATTCGCCATGCTCCACCAAGCGTTCTGGCTCAACAGCACCGATGCAGCGCCCCTCTATGTAAACCGCTGGTATGCCGAACAGCCGCCCAAGGCGTTGCTGATGGTGGCTCACGGCATGGCCGAACACAGCGGACGCTATGCACGCCTGGCTGAAGCGCTGGTGGCGCAAGGCTTCGAGGTGTATGCGCATGACCAGCGCGGGCATGGCAAAACCGCCGAACATGGCCTGCTCGGCCACTATGCCGACAGCAAAGGCTGGGAACTGGTGGTCAATGACCTGGCTCAGCTCAACCACCATATGCGCCAAGCCCACCCGCAAACGCCGATTTTCCTGCTCGGCCACAGCATGGGCAGCTACATCGCTCAGGCCTACCTGATGCAACGCAGCTGCAGCCTGCAGGGGGCGATTCTTTCCGGTTCCAACTACCAGCCTGTGGCGCTGTACCGCGTCGGCCAGCTGCTGGCGCGCTTCGAGCGCTGGCGACAAGGCCCGCAGGGGCGCAGCGCCCTGCTCGAATTCGCTTCGTTTGGCTCGTTCAACAAGGCCTTCAAGCCCAATCGCACCGCTTTCGACTGGCTGAGCCGCGACCCACAGGAAGTCGACAAGTACATCAACGATCCACTGTGCGGCTTCCGCTGCAGCAATCAGCTGTGGGTCGACCTGCTCGGCGGGCTGCAACAGATCACCCCGCTGGAAAATCTTGCGCAGATCGACAGCAGCCTGCCGCTGCTGGTGATTGGCGGCGCCTGTGACCCGGTCAGCGACGGCCGTCGTCAGCAGGACCTGGGCAATGCTCTGAGCGCCGCCGGCAACCAGCACGTACAGGTCAAACTCTATCCCGACGCGCGTCATGAGCTGCTCAACGAGAGCAACCGCGACGAAGTCACCGCCTACATCATCGACTGGTTGCAACAGGCCCTCAGCCAACCGCGCCAGTGCCACCAACAGAGCCAAGAGAGTCATCCATGAGCCAAAGCAGCAACACGCCCTACGACGCCCTCGAAGTCGGCCAGACCGCCAGCTACAGCAAGACCGTGAGCGAACGCGATATCCAGCTGTTTGCCGAGGTGTCCGGCGACCACAACCCGGTGCACCTGGATGCCGAATACGCCGCCACCACCATGTTCAAGGAGCGTATCGCCCATGGCATGTTCAGCGGTGCGCTGATCAGCGCCGCCGTAGCCTGCGAGCTCCCTGGCCCGGGCACCATCTATATCGGCCAAAGCATGCGCTTTACCGCACCGGTAAAACTCGGCGACACCCTGACTGTGCGCCTGGAAATCCTCGAAAAGCTGCCGAAATTCCGCGTACGCGTGGCCACTCGCGTGTTCAACCAGAACGATGAGCTGGTGGTCGATGGCGAAGCAGAAATCCTCGCCCCGCGCAAAGCACAGACCGTCGAACTGACCAAGCTGCCGCCGATCACCATCGGCTAAGCTTGCGCCTTCAAGTCACCGCTGCCGACTGCGGCGGTGCACTGCCCTTCTACCTAATCGCGTCCGGGCAATCCGTTTCGGCGCTGCTGGAGATATCCATGTCCATGTACCAAACATCCATCCCAGTCTTCACCCGTCAGCTCAACAACCTGTCGACCATCCTCGGCATCGCCGCCGCCTACGCCGAAGAAAAGAAGATCGAGCAGAGCGTATTTCTCAACGCGCGCCTGGCTCCCGATATGTTCCCGCTGAGCCGTCAGGTGCAGATCGCCTGTGATGGCGCCAAGGCCGGTGCGGCACTGCTGGCGGAAGTGGAAGCACCAAGCCACGCCGACGACGAAACCAGCTTCGCTGAACTGCAAGCACGTATCGCCAAGACCTTGAGCTTTCTCGCCAGCCTAAATGCTGCGCAGATCGACGGCAGCGAGGCACGCACCATCACCCTCAAGCGCCGCGACAAGGAAACCCACTTCCAGGGCCAGGCTTTCCTGCTTGACCACGTGATGCCGAACTTCTATTTCCACTACACGACCGCCTACGCCATCCTGCGCCACAACGGCGTGGCTATCGGCAAGCGTGACTTCCTCGGCACCCGCTAAGCCGACGACCGCTAGTCGGCCACGCGCACGCTGGCGGTCATTCCCGCACTAAGTAACAACCCCGGTGGCACATCCCGAAGCTTGATCCGCACCGGGATGCGCTGTGCCAGGCGTACCCAGTTGAAGGTCGGCTCGACATTGGCCAACAACTGGCCGTCTGGGCTGGCGTTGCGGTCGGTGATACCGCGACTGATGCTCTCCACCTCCCCCTCCAGCGGCTCACCCGCGCTCATCAACCAGACCTCGACCGGCGCACCGATGCGAATCTGCGGCAGCTTGGTTTCCTCGAAGTAGGCCTGCACGTAGAAGGATGCGTCATCCACCAGAGCCATCACGGGTTGCCCGGCACTGACGTAGTTGCCCTGAGCCAGGCGCAGGTTGGTGATCTGCCCAGCACGCGGTGCACGCAACTCGCTGCGCGCCAGATTGAGCTCAGCCAGACGCTCCATTGCCTGGGCCTCGCGGTACTGACCACGAGCAATCTGCGCAGTGATCTGTGCGTTCTCGCGGCTTTCCGCACTGATCGCCTGCGGCCCGAGACGGGCCCGGCGCGAAGCCTCATGCTCGCGCAAACGCAACTCCTGCTGGCGAGTCTCGGTCACGGCCCTGGCTTGCTGCAAAGCCGCCTCAAAGCGCTCTGGATCAATGCTCACGAGCAGATCACCACGCTTGACCTGCTGATTGTCCTGTACCGCCAGGGCCACCACTGCACCCGAAACATCCGGGGCGATGGTCACCACGTCGGCGCGAATCCGCGCATCACGGGTCCAGGGCGAATACAGGTAATGGCGCCATAACCAGGAACCGGCCAGCAACGCCAGCACAACCATGGCCAGGGTGACGCCGACGCGAATCGTCGAACGCATAGAGTTCCCTCCTCAATGTCCCAGCAGTGCCACAACAGCGGCCAGGACGCAAACAAACAAGGCACAGTCGAACAGCGCTTCGTGCCATATCCAGCGAGACGCCCCGGCTCGCTGCAAACCCAGGCGCAGCAAGCCCGTCAGGCACAGCGCCAGCAATCCATAGATCAACATCGGACTGAGCAGAACCCCGCCCAGCGACCATTCACGCAATCCCATAATCATCTCCCTGCTGCAGGCACCAGTACCGCCAGCCGTTTTGCAGTTGCAGCAGCGCCGCCTGCGCCAGCCGCCGATCAATGCTTTGCGCCGACTCGCGCAGCGCCTGCAATAGCTGCGCGACAGCCGAGTCTAAGGCGTCAGCCTGTTCAGGCGCGGGCCCCAGCAGCAGGAGCTGTTCGAAACGGCGTAAAAACCGCTCCTCAGCCGTGCCCAGTGGTGCGTCAGCGGCGGCCAAGCAAGCACGCAGGTGCAGTAGTTCGTCGCCCAGATCTAGGCTGGCGATACCGTCGTCCCAGCGGCTACGCGCCGGACTCGGCAGCGCTGGGTAATGACGCGCCAATAGCAGCAAACGGTCGGCGATGCGTCCGCCAAACCAGTTCTCGGCACCGGAAAGACTCCGCCGGGTAAGGCGTGCGAGGTCGCCAAGGGTCGCCTTAAGTAAGCGCCGCCCGTGCCACACAGGATCGCGCAGACCGATCAGATGAAAGGCCATCACCGCACAGCCGACACCGATCAGCATGGCCTGCGCCTCATTGAAGAAGAAAGCGGCGTCATAGCGCATGCTGTTCTGCGGCGCACAGAGCACGATGAAATGCAGACTGAAGGACGTCGCCGTCGCCCCCAGTGCCGGACTGGCCATGCCCAGCGCGGCGAAGAACAGCGGCACGCCGAGCGCCAGGCAAAGCATGGCAAAACTGCTGAGTTGCGGCAGCACTATCTGGCCGACGAAGAATCCCACGGGCAAGGCAACGAATATCCCGCGCAAAAACATCATGCCGATCTGCGCCGCATTTTCGCGGCTAGCGAACAGGCTGCAGACCACACTCGCGAGCAGCAAGGCGCCGCTGGCAGCGGTCCAGCCCGTGGCCAACCAGAATGCCGACAGCGCGAGAAAAGTCAGTGCACTGCGCGCACCGTAGACCACCGCCGTCTGCCAGTCGCGGTGCCAGGACAGTGCAGACGGCGCATCGACCGGTGCCTCACCGCGCTCCACCGCAGACAGCGCCTGGCTAGCCATCTGCACACGCACTAACAGCAGCGCTAGCCGTTCCAGGCAGAACTGCTGCTCGGCCGACAATTGCGGCTCATGAGCAGCCTCGCGCAGTTGCTCGATGAGTACCGACAAATCGTCAGGCAACTCGCCTTCCAGGCACTCGCGCACGGTCTCCAGCCAAGGCAGCAACGTACGGGCGGCATCCGCATCAAGCTGGCGCCATTGTCGCTCCACCCCGCGCGCCAGGCGCAACACACTGAGCAGATCACGGCTCAGTACGCGCAGCGCCAGCGCCCGCTGACGGCCGCGATCACCTTCGAACCAGGCGTGCTCACGTTGCGCATCCACCGCAACGATGCGCCCGAGCACCTCCAACAATCCCTGCCTGGCCGCCGTCTCGCCGCGCAACGCCTGATTTGCCGCCTTGATCCCCGCCTGCCAAGCAACCCGAGCTTGTTGCGCCAGCTGGCGTTCGACCCGCTGCGGCCAAAGCAGCGCACTAACTAGCGTGGCGCAGAGGATACCTAGGGATATTTCTGTGCAGCGCGCCACGGCCTGATCAAACACCGTCAGCGGCTGGTCGATTGCCGGCAGGCCGATGATCGCCACCGTGTAACCCGCCAAGACAAATGAGTAGGCCCATGCACTGCGCAACATGGTCGAGGCCGCCGTACACACACCCAACCACAGCGCCACGGCACCGAGAAATAGCCAGGGAGCCTGGGCAAACAGGCCCATCAGCAGCACCGCCATGACTGTGCCGATAAGCGTGCCAAGTAACCGTGCCAAGCCCTTCTGCACCACCATGCCGGACAGCGGCTGGGCGACGATAAAGGCGGTCATCAGCGCCCATTGCGGTTGTTCCAGACCGAAGCGCAAGGCGCACCAAAGCGCCAGACCACCGCCCAGCAGGGTCTTAATGGCGAACTGAACGGCATGGGGGCTAGGCGCAACAATGGCCAGCAGAGACGCGCGCATGGCGGTTACCGGTGAGTGCTCAATTAAACAGTAGCGGAATATCAATGGCGAGCCTGAGAGCAGGCTAACTATTAGCCTGCTAACAATAATACATCCCCATCATGGACGCTATCCCATCGCTTGCCCATTAATTAAATATATGTTTAATTAATAATTATGACGACTACCAAACCCCAATCCCGTACTCCTGGCCGCCCAACTGGCGACTCCCCCTTACAACGCGAACGCCTGCTCGATATCGCCGTGCAAGCCTTTGCCCACGACGGGATCAAGGCCTCCAGCTTGCGCGCTATCGCTCAACAGGCTGGGGTTACCCCCGCGCTGGTCAACTATTACTTCGGCAATAAACCCAAGCTGCTCGAAGCCGTGGTCAAGGAACGCCTGGTGCCGCTGCTGATGGGGCTTGCGCAGAACCTGCGCCAGGTCGGCGATGAACCCATAGCGTTGGTCACCGGCTTTATCCAGGGCATGCGCCGCATCGTCCAGGACCACCCCTGGCTGCCGCCGCTGTGGGTGCGCGAGGTGCTGTGTGAAGGCGGCGGTCTGCGCGACATGCTGATGGGCCGCGTCGGCCCGCTGGTGGCGCAGATGCTGGCCGAGCGGTTCGCCAGCGCACAACGCCGCGGCGCGCTTAACCCCGACCTCGACCCACGCCTGATGGTGGTTTCACTGATCGGCCTGACTTTATTCCCCTATGCCGCCGCCCCAATTTGGCGCGGCCTGTTCACCGCCCCAGAGCTGGACGACGAGGCCTTGGCCCGCCACACCCTCGCCTTGCTTGAGCGCGGAATGGAGACGCCTCGTGTGCCTTGACCGTCAATTACTCACGTTATTAGTCGTGCTCTGTTCCGGCTGCGGTCAACAGACGCCCGAAAGCCTACCCGGCACCCTGGAATGGGACCGTATCGCTTTACCTGCCGAAGCGTCAGAACCCGTTCTGCGCTGGGCCGTGACCGAAGGCGTACAGGTCGCTGCAGGTGCTTTGCTCCTCGAACTCGACCCGCGCCGTCAGGACGCCCGCATCGCCCAAGCGCAAGCCGAGGTCGAGCAATCAGCCGCGCGCCTGCGCGAACTGAGCAACGGCGCGCGCCTGGAGAGCATCGAAGCCGCTCAGGCCGTGCTGGCACGCAGCCAGGCGCAGCTGAACGAAGCCGAGCGCAACTTTCAACGCATCGCAGCCCTGCAGCGCAGGCGCATGGTGCCCATGGCCGAGTTGGACTTGGCCCGCGCCAGTCGCGACAGCGCCAGCGCCGATCGCAACAAGGCAAGCGCACAGTTGCAGGAGCTGACCTCTGGCACCCGCCCGGAGCAACTCGAACAAGCCAGTTCCGCGCTAACTGGGGCGCGCGCGGCGCTGCTCCAGCAGCAGCTCAACCGCGAGCGCTTAAGCCTGCGTGCGCCGCGAGCTGGGCGGGTCGACGCGCTGCCATTCAAACCCGGCGATCAGCCGCCCCAGGGGGCCACAGTGGTCAGCCTGTTGAGTGGCGAGGCACCTTATGCGCGGCTGTACGTCGCGGCCTCGCAGCGCGCCACCCTGAACATCGACGATCGTCTGCTAGTGCATGTCGAAGGCATCACCCAACCATTCCAGGGACATATCCGCAGCATCGCCAGCGAAGCCAGCTTTACTCCCTACTACGCCCTGGTGGGCGATGACGCCAGCCGCCTGAGCTACCGTGCCGAAGTGGTTCTGGAAGGCGCTGCGGCGCAGCAACTGCCTGCGGGCTTACCGCTGCACGCCGAGCGGTTCGACCATGCCCAGTAATGATGTGGTGATCCGCGCTGAAGGCCTCAGCAAGCGCTTCGGCGACCTGCTGGCGGTTGACCAGCTCAACCTGACAGTGCGCCGCGCCGAGGTGTTTGGTTTTCTCGGGCCCAATGGCTGCGGCAAGTCCACTACCATCCGCATGCTCTGCGGCCTGCTGCTGCCCAGCGCCGGAACCATCGAAGTGCTCGGCAGCCAGATTCCCCGCGATGCCGAGGCGCTGAAGCGGCGTATCGGCTATATGACGCAGAAATTCTCGCTGTATGAAGACCTGACTATCGGTGAAAACCTAGAGTTTCTCGCCACCATCCAGGGCCTGAATCGGCGCCAGGCGCGCCAGCGCATTGAGGAACTGCTTGAGCGTTACTGGCTGGCCGACCGCCGCCAGCAATTGGCTGGCACCCTCAGCGGCGGACAGAAGCAACGCCTGGCTCTGGCCGGCGCGGTGCTGCATAAGCCGGACTTGCTGCTCCTGGACGAACCGACCAGCGCCGTCGACCCACAGTCACGGCGCGAGTTCTGGGAATCGCTGTTCGAGCTGGCCGATGCCGGCACGACCCTACTGGTGTCCACCCACTACATGGATGAAGCCGAGCGCTGCACCCGCCTGGGCATCCTCGACGCCGGACGCCTAGTCGCCGACGGCAGTCCCAGCGAACTGATGGCGGCACTACCCGGCCAGCCGCTACTGGTTGAATGCAGTCAGCCACGCCAAGCGCAGAAAGCCCTGCAAGGCTTGCCTGGAATATTGGCGCTGACCCAGATCGGTGCCTCGCTGCGCGTGCTGACCACCCGCGACGCCGATACGAGTGGCGAGCCAAGCGAGCTGATTCGCCGGCACCTGGCCGCCGCAAGTATCAGCGCCCAGGTCGAAAGCACCATGGCAAACCTGGAAGATGTGTTCGTCAGCGCCACTCAGCGGCCCGTCCACAGCCCGGTACATACCGAGGAGCAGCTGGTATGAACCTGCGCCGCCTCGGCGCCATCGTGGTCAAGGAGCTGCGCCAGCTACGCCGCGACCGCCTGACGTTTGCCATGATTATCGGCATCCCGACCCTGCAACTGGTGCTGTTCGGTTATGCCATCAACATGGACGTACGCAACCTCGACGCCGCCGTGTTGGACCAGGCCAACACAGCGCGCTCGCGTGAAGTGATCGCCGAGATGGGTGCCAGCCAGGTGCTCAACCTGCGCTACTCGTTAAGCACACAGAAGCAGCTGCAAGACCTGCTGCGCGAAGGCAAGATCAGCATCGCTCTAGTTGTCCCGGCGGACTTCGAAGCCCGTCTGGAGCGTGCCGACCGCCCGGCGCTGCAGCTAGTGGTCGATGGTTCCGACCAGGTGGTGCAGTCCGCGGCGCGCCAGCTGGCGGCATTCCCCTTACCAGGACGCAGCAGCGCCAGCCCGGCCGGGGTCGAAGTACTCAACCTGTACAACCCGCAGCGCCTCGCCCCGTTCAACACGGTGCCAGGGCTGATTGGGGTGATTTTGACCATGACCATGGTGATGTTCACCGCCATCGCCCTGGTACGCGAGCGCGAACGCGGCAATATGGAAATGCTGATCACCACGCCCATGTCGCCCTGGGAACTGACCATAGGCAAGGTCTTGCCATTCGTTGGCATCGGCCTGATTCAAGCCAGCCTGGTGCTGCTACTCGGCAAACTGCTGTTTAACGTGCCGATGCGCGGCTCGCTGACCGAACTGTACCTGGCGATTCTGGTGTTTATCTGCGCCAGCCTGGCCCTTGGCGTCCTGGTTTCGACCCTGGCGCGTAGCCAGTTCCAGGCCATGCAGATGGCCTTCTTCAGCTTTCTGCCGCAGATCTTGCTGTCCGGCTTTATGTTCCCCTTCGCTGGCATGCCGAAAGCTGCTCAGTGGCTGGCGGAACTACTGCCGTTGACGCACTTCCTGCGTCTGGTGCGCGGCATCATGCTGCGCGGCGCCGGACTCATCGAGCTCTGGCCAGCATTGGCAGCCCTACTTCTGTTTACCCTACTAACGCTTAGCCTGGCCGTTACTCGGGTACACAAGCGCCTCGATTGAAGTCATTTAGATCAACTACAGCTGAGCCCAATGCCCATCCTGACGATGCGCTTGTAAGTGCGGCAACACCGCGGCCAGCAACGGCTCTTTGAAGGCCTCCTGAAAGCGATGAGCCAGGCCCGGAATCAAGCGCAACTCGCTGCCTTTGATATGCGCCGCCACATGCACACCGTGCATCACTGGCAGCAGCGGATCAGCCGTGCCATGCACCACCAGGGTCGGCACACGTAGGCGGTTGAGCAGCTCAACCCGGCTCGGCTCAGCCAGGATCGCCAGCAGCTGGCGCTGAACACCCTCCGGGTTGAAGGCGCGGTCGTAGGCGATCTGCGCCTGTTGCAGCAATAACTGCCGGTCATCGCTGACCGTGGGGCTGCCCAGTGCTGCCAGCAGGTCGGCCTGCTGTTCCAGGGCGACTGCACGGTTGGGCGCTTCACGTTTGGCCAGCAGGCTCAGCAGCGCGCTGCTTGGCGCTGGTAGGCCTTGAGCACCGGAGCTGGTCATGATCAAGGTCAGGCTCTGCACCCGTGCAGGCGCAAGGTCGGCCATATGCTGGGCAATCATCCCGCCCATGCTCGCCCCGAGCACGTGCACCTGATCCACCGCCAAGGCATCCAGCAGCCCCAGAGCATCACGGGCCATGTCACGCAAACCATAAGGCGCCGCCACCGACAGCCCCAGTCGATAGCGCAGCGCTTCATAAGTCAGATTGATAGCCGGAGGCGTGCCAGCCCAACTGCTCAGGCCGACATCACGGTTATCAAAGCGGATTACCCGAAAACCCTGCTGACACAGGCGTTCGACCACTTCATCCGGCCAGTGAATCAGCTGGCCGCCAAGGCCCATTACCAGCAGCAGCGCCGGATCACTGTCCCGGCCAATGCTCTGATACGCCAGACGTACCTCACCCACGTCAGCCGTGTGCGTCGGCACCTGAACATCACAACGCTGCGCCGCAAAAACCGGCAGGCCGCACAACAGTGCAGCGAGAAAAATCAACCCACGCATAACGTCACCCAGCCCCGGGACAGCAGAACGCAGCACCCCATTAAGACGCGAGTGTGATGATGTTTGTACGGGCGCGCTGCCACACAAGCGTGACAGTTTGATGAAGGGAGACGAGCGGTCTCCCGCAACCACAACAAATGCGAGCTAAGCCCTGCCACAGCCGATTAGGACAGTGGCAGGGTTTTAGCTGCGACTACCCAGCAATCAGGCCAGCTCGGTACGCAGCTGACGTGCGGCAGAAACCATATTGATCAACGCTGCCTCGGTCTCCGGCCAGGCACGGGTTTTCAGGCCGCAGTCCGGGTTGACCCACAGCCGCTCGACGGGGATACGCTGGGCGGCCTTACGCAGCAAATTGACCATATCGCTGCTGTCCGGCACCCGTGGCGAGTGGATGTCGTATACACCCGGGCCGATGTCGTTGGGGTAGTCGAAACGTTCGAAGGCCTCCAGCAGCTCCATGTCCGAGCGCGAGGTCTCGATGGTGATGACGTCGGCATCCATGGCGGCAATGGACTCGATCACATCGTTGAACTCGCTGTAGCACATATGGGTGTGGATCTGCGTTTCATCGCGCACGCCCGAGGCGCACAGGCGGAAGGCCTCGGTGGCCCAATTCAGGTACCCCTGCCACTGTGCCTGACGCAGCGGCAGACCTTCACGGAAGGCGGCCTCGTCGACCTGGATGATCTTGATGCCGGCCGTTTCCAGGTCAACCACCTCGTCACGGATCGCCAGAGCCAGCTGGCGCGCCTGCTGCTCGCGAGAGATATCGTCGCGCGGGAAGGACCACATCAGCATGGTCACCGGACCGGTCAGCATGCCCTTCATCACTTTTTTGGTGAGGGTTTGCGCATAACCGATCCACGCCACCGTCATGGCCTTGGGCCGGCTCAGGTCGCCATAGATCACAGCCGGCTTGACGCAGCGCGAGCCGTAGCTTTGCACCCAGCCGAAACGGGTGAAGGCATAGCCGTCGAGTTGCTCGGCGAAGTACTCGACCATGTCATTGCGCTCAGCTTCGCCGTGCACCAGCACATCCAGGCCGAGGTTTTCCTGAACCTCGACGGCATGGCGGATTTCGCTGTGCATGGCCTCGGTGTATTCAACGGCAGACAGCTTGCCAGCCTTGAACGATTGGCGCGCCAGACGGATCGAAGCTGTCTGCGGGAACGAGCCGATGGTGGTCGTAGGGAATGCAGGCAACTGCAGACGCGCGCGCTGCTGCTCGATACGTGTGGCAAATGGCGATTGGCGTTGGCTGTCGGCGGCAGTAATCGCGGCCAGACGTGCCTGCACCGCGGGTTTGTGGATACGCGGCGATTGCGCGCGGCTGGCCTGCACGGCATTGCTGGCCGCCAATGCGACTTGCACTCGGGCATCCTGCGGGTCATTCAGGGCAGTGGTCAGCAGCGCGACTTCCTCGCACTTCTGCACGGCGAAGGCCAACCAGCTTTTCAGCTCGCCATCCAGTTTGTCTTCACGGTGCAGATCGACCGGGCTGTGCAGCAGCGAGCAGCTCGGCGCCACCCACAGGCGCTCACCCAAGCGTTCCTGAGCCTGCTGCAAAATCTGCAGAACCGGCTGCAGATCAGTGCGCCAGACGTTACGGCCGTTGACCACACCCAGCGACAGCACCTTGTAGGCCGGCAGGCGATCGAGAATGGTCGGGAACTGCTCGGGAGCACGCACCAGGTCGATATGCAGACCATCCACCGGCAGGCTCGCGGCCAGACCGAGGTTGTCCTCAAGGCCGGCGAAATAGGTGGCGATCAGCTTCTTGCCCGGTTCACGCTGCAGCAGGTTGTAGGCGCGTTCGAAGGCATTCTTCCAGGCTTGCGGCAGGTCCAGCACCAGAATCGGCTCATCGATCTGCACCCATTCCACACCCTGGGCGGCCAAGCGCTGCAAGATCTCGCCGTAGACCGGCAACAACCGCTCCAGCAGGTCGAGACGATCGAACTCGCTACCCTTGGCCTTGCCCAGCCACAGATAGGTCAACGGGCCGATCAACACCGGTTTGATGGTGTGGCCCAGGGCGTGCGCTTCCTCTACTTCATCAAACAGTTGCTCCCAGCTCAGCTGGAACTGCTGATCGGCCGTGAACTCGGGGACCAGGTAGTGGTAGTTGGTGTCGAACCATTTGGTTAGCTCTTGTGCAGAAGCGGGCTGCGCATGCGCACCAGCGCAGCAGCTGTTGCCACTCGTGTTTGCAACGGCACCACGCGCCATGCCGAACAAGGTATCCAGGGTTGGCTTACCGTTTGCCGGGCGGAAACGCTCGGGGATGACGCCGAAAGTCAGCGAGTGGCTCAGCACCTGGTCGTACCAGGCGAAATCACCGACTGGCAGCAGGTCGATGCCGGCGTCCTTCTGCAGCTGCCAGTGAGCCGCGCGCAGCTCGCGGCCAACCGCCTGCAGGCCGGCTTCATCCAGCTCGCCCTTCCAGAAGGCCTCCAAGGCTTTTTTCAGTTCACGGTCGCGGCCGATACGCGGAAAACCAAGGGAATGGGACAGGGCCATGTCAGAACGCTCCAGCAGATAAACAAGATGGTGGCTATTCTCGGCACCGCCTCTGCTTGAGACAAACTCAATCTATTCGCCTTGATCTATAGTTTTACTCATGTTCTGCTAACCCATATTTTGTCGGAGTTGGCCATGCCCACCATGTGTTTCGCGAGCATGGGCCGCCCCTAAGCAAAGAAGATTTCGAAATATCCTGGAGCCCACCATGCTCGAATTACGCCACCTGAAAACCCTGCATGCCCTGCGCGAAAGCGAAAGCCTGGTGGATGCCGCCGAGCGCCTGCACCTGACTCAATCGGCACTGTCTCACCAGTTCAAGGAGTTGGAAGAACGCTTGGGCATGCAGCTGTTTGTGCGTAAGACCAAGCCGGTGCGTTTTACCAGCGCTGGCCTGCGCCTACTGCAACTCTCCGACACGGTATTGCCACTGTTGCGCGGTGCCGAGCGAGATCTGGCGCGCCTGGCTGGCGGCACGGCCGGACGTCTGCATATGGCCATTGAATGCCACAGCTGCTTCCAGTGGTTGATGCCGACCATCGACCAGTTTCGCGATGCCTGGCCGGAGGTGGAACTGGACCTGGCCTCGGGCTTCTCCTTTGCCCCACTGCCAGCCTTGGCCCGTGGCGATCTGGACCTGGTGGTAACCAGCGATCCGCTGGAACTGGCCGGCATCACCTACGTGCCGCTGTTTACCTACGAAGCCATGCTGGCCGTGGCCAATCAGCACCCGCTGGCGAGCAAACCCAGCATCAAACCGCAGGACTTGGCCACAGAAACCCTGATCACCTACCCGGTGGAACGCGACCGCCTGGATATCTTCACCCGTTTCCTCGAACCAGCGGATGTTGAGCCCGCTCAGGTACGCACCTCCGAGCTGACGGTGATGATGATGCAGCTGGTGGCCAGCGGCCGTGGGGTTTGCGGCCTACCCAACTGGGCACTGCATGAATACAGCTCGCGCGGTTACGTAACAGCCAAGCGCCTGGGCGACAAAGGCCTGTTCGCCACCCTGTATGCCGGCATCCGTACCGATATGCTCGATGCGCCGTTTATGCGCGACTTCCTGCTAACGGCCAAGGACACCTCCTTCGCCAACCTGGAAGGTGTCAGCGTGGCGCGCTAAACCAGAAGCAAACCATAGGATGGGTCGGGCCGCTCAGCGGCGATACCCATCCTACGGATTCGATCAGAGCGGCTTACGCCGTCGCAGCAGCAGATAGGCCGCCGGCAACACGAACAACGACAGTAACGGCGCGCTGAGCATGCCCCCAACCATCGGCGCGGCGATGCGGCTCATCACCTCGCTGCCGGTGCCGCCACCGAGCAAAATCGGCAGCAGGCCGGCAATGATCACCGCCACAGTCATGGCTTTGGGCCGCACCCGTTGCACCGCCCCCTCGCGTATGGCCTCAAGCAGCGCCACCTCATCGTCCTGCCCTTTGGCTTGGCGCTCCGCCCAAGCGTTTTTCAGGTAGAGCAGCATGATCACCCCAAACTCCGCAGCGACCCCCGCCAAGGCGATAAAGCCGACCCCGGTGGCCACTGACAGGTGATAGCCCAGCAGGTACAAAAACCACACCCCGCCTGTGAGCGCGAACGGCAGCGTGGCCATGATTAGCAGCGCCTCGCTGAAGCGGTTAAAGCACAGGTAAAGCAGCACGAAGATGATCATCAATGTGGCCGGCACCACCAGTTTTAGCCGTGCATTGGCCCGTTCAAGAAACTCGAACTGCCCGGAATAGCTAACACTGATACCCGCTTGCAAGGGCACCTGAGCCTCGATGGCGCTGCGCAGGTCTGCAACAACCGAGGCCAGGTCGCGGCCACGCACATCCACATAGACCCAGCCTGAAGGGCGCGCATTTTCACTTTTGAGCATCGGCGGGCCATCGCTGACCTTGATCCTCGCCACCGTACCCAAGGTGATTTGGCTGCCAGCTGGGGTGTAGATCGGCAGCTGTTCGAGCTTACTCAGTGAGTCACGCCATTCGCGCGGGTAGCGCACGCTGATAGGGAAGCGCGCCAGCCCCTCGATGGTCTCGCCGACATTTTCGCCACCAATCGCACCAGCCACTATGGCCTGCACGTCCGCGATATTCAGGCCATAGCGCGCGGCAGCAGGCCGGTCGATATCGACGTCGATATAGCGGCCACCGGTCAAGCGCTCGGCCAGGGCTGAGCTGACACCGGGCACAGCCTTGGCGACCTTTTCGATGGCCTGAGTCACCTGATCAATCTGCGTCAGATTGCTGCCGGAAACCTTGACCCCAATCGGACTCTTGATTCCGGTGGCGAGCATGTCGATGCGGTTACGGATCGGCGGAATCCAGATATTGGTCAGCCCCGGCACCTGCACCACCCGATCCAGTTCATCCACCAATTTCTCGGCGGTCATACCGGCCCGCCATTGCTCACGCGGCTTGAACTGGATGGTGGTCTCAAACATCTCCAGCGGCGCGGGGTCGGTAGCGGTTTCCGCACGGCCGGCCTTGCCAAACACATGGGCGACTTCCGGCACGGTTTTGATCAGGCGGTCGGTCTGCTGCAAGAGCTGCGCGGCCTTTTGCGCCGATAAACCCGGCAGGGCCGAGGGCATATACAGCAGATCCCCCTCATCCAGCGGCGGCAGAAACTCGCCGCCCAATTGCGACAACGGCCACAGCGTGCTGAGCAGCACCAACAGTGCGAGCGCCAGCGTGGTTTTCGGCCACTGCAACACCGCCTCCAAAGCGGGCTGATAGATGCGGATCAGCCAACGGTTTAACGGGTTACGCGCCTCATAGGGAATTCGCCCACGAATCCAGTAGCCCATCAACACCGGCACCAAGGTCACCGACAGCCCTGCGGCGGCGGCCATGGCATAGGTTTTAGTGAAGGCCAGCGGGCCAAACAGCCGTCCCTCCTGAGCCTGCAGGGTGAACACCGGGATAAACGACAGGGTGATGATCAGTAGGCAGAAGAACAGCGCCGGGCCGACCTCCACCGCCGCGGTAGTAATCACCCGCCAATGCTGTTCGCCTTTGAGCTCTTCACCCGGATGGTGCTCACGCCAGGCCTCGATCTTTTTATGCGCGTTTTCGATCATCACCACAGCCGCATCGACCATGGCGCCAATCGCAATGGCGATACCGCCGAGGGACATGATGTTGGCATTAATACCTTGCTGCTGCATGACGGCAAAAGCGATCAACACACCCACCGGCAAAGACACAATCGCCACCAGCGAGGAGCGCAGATGCCAGAGAAACGCCGCACAGACCAAGGCGACGACGATGAATTCTTCAATCAGTTTGAAACTGAGGTTCTTCACGGCTCGGTCGATCAGTTGGCTGCGATCGTAGGTGGTCACCACCTCCACGCCATCGGGCAGGCTGCTTTTCAGCGTTTCGAGCTTGGCCTTGACCGCCGCAATGGTGCTGCGCGCGTTCTTGCCGCTGCGCAAAATCACCACTCCGCCCACCACCTCGCCTTCCCCATCCAGCTCGGCGATACCACGGCGCATTTCCGGCCCCAATTGGATATGCGCGACGTCACCGAGGGTCACCGGCACGCCACCGCTGTCGAGGCGCAAGGGAATGGCGCGGAAGTCATTGAGGCTTTGCAGGTAACCGGAGGCGCGCAGCATAAACTCGGTTTCAGCCATCTCCAGCACTGCGCCACCGGTTTCCTGATTCGCCTGACCAATCGCGGCGGTGACCTCAGCCTGAGTGATACCGAGGCTGGCCAGTTTGATCGGATCGAGTTGCAGCTGGTACTGCTTGACCATGCCACCAATGGTGGCCACTTCGGCGACGTTCGCCAGGGTCTTCAGCTCGAACTTAAGGAACCAGTCCTGTAAGGCACGCAACTGCGCCAGGTCATGCGTGCCCGTGCGATCAACCAAGGCGTACTGGTAGATCCAGCCGACCCCCGTGGCATCCGAGCCCAGCGTGGGCTTGGCACTGGCCGGCAGGCGACTCTGGATCTGGCTGAGGTATTCCAGCACCCGCGAACGGGCCCAGTAGAGGTCGGTGTCGTCGTCGAACAGCACATAGACATAGCTGTCACCGAAAAACGAATAACCACGCACGGTTTTCGCCCCCGGCACCGAGAGCATGGTGGTGGTCAACGGGTAGGTCACCTGGTTCTCGACGATTTGCGGCGCCTGCCCCGGAAAAGGCGTGCGGATAATCACCTGCACATCAGACAAATCCGGCAAAGCATCGATCGGCGTATTTTGCACCGACCACATGCCCCACCCCGTGGCAAACAGGGTGGCCAGGAGCACCAGAAAACGGTTGGCGACCGACCAGCGAATCAGCGCGGCAATCATGGTTGCACCTGCTGCTGGCCGTCATGTTGCTGATGCACCGAAGGCACGTGTTCGAGGCGTTCAATCAGCAGGCCATTGTCATCGGCGCGCACCCCGACCTTGACCTTGTCGCCCACCTTGAAGCCCTCTAGTAGCGCCGGGCTGGCAAGCGGGAAAAGCATGCTCATACCGGGCATGCCCAAAGTCTTGAATGGCCCGTGACTGAGCATCAAGCCATCCGCTTCGATGCCATCGATTTGCCCTTCAGCCTCGTGCAGTGCCGCCCCCAGTTTCACCTCGGCGGCAGGCTGGCCCAGACCTTGAACCTCAATACCGCGCAGGCTGGCCTCGGAATCCAGTAGAAACTGCCCGGAAGCAACCACCTGCTGACCCTCCGCGAGCCCTTCAAGCACCTCGACTTGACCCTCGGCCTCAGCACCCAGGCGCACCTCCACCGGGCGATAACGCCCCTCAGCTTCAGCGAGCATCACCAGCGCACGACGACCACTGCGAATCACCGCTTCGCTGGCCACTAACAAAACCTCGCGCTCGGCTGGGCGAGTTAGCCGTACCTGAGCTGTTAAGCCCGGGCGTAAGCGGCCATCGCGGTTATCAAACTCGACCCGTACCTGCAGCGTGCGGCTATCCAAATTGGCCTGAGGCAAAATGGCCGTAATGCTGCCGCTGAGCACTTCACCGGGGAATGCTGGTAAACGCGCCTCGACCTGCTGACCCTTGCTCAGCCCTTTGGCCTTAGCCTCCGGTACGGCCACCTCCAGCCAGACCGTGCGCAAACCGTTGATGCTGGCCAGGGTTTGCCCTGCTGCCAGGGTCATGCCCTCACGCACATCGAGTTGTTGCAGCACTCCGTCGATGGGGCTGGTGACTGTCCACAGCGCCTGCACGTGGCCACTGCGCTCGACCTGAGTGATCAACGCCGGCGGCATACCGGCCAGACGCATACGCTGACGCGCAGCGCTTAACAGGCCAGGATCACCCGCATTACGCAGGGCCAGATAGTCTTCCTGAGCACTGACCCAAGCCGGCACCAGCAGATCGGCCAGCGGCGCGCCGGCTTGCAGCACATCTTCTGCGGCGCGGGCATACACGCGCTCGACGAAGCCGGCACTGCGCGCCTGCACCACGGCAGCATCACGGCTGTTAAACGCCAGACTGCCGACCACTTCCAAGCTGCTTGCCGCAGCCCCCCGAGTGACCAATGCCAAACGCATACCCAGGTTTTGGGTGATGCTGGGGTCAATGCTGACGGTGGCGCTGTCGCCGCCCTCGTCGGCATAGCGCGGTACCAGCTGCATATCCATAAAGGGTGACTTGCCCGGTTGGTCGAACTTCTGTTGCGGCACCATCGGGTCGTACCAATAGAGTACTTTGCCCTTATCCGCCATCGGCGCCATCTGGGTGGCATCAATCCCGTGGGACATCGACGACTGCGCGACCCAGTAACCCCCTGCCGCACCTACGGCCAGCATCAGGCTCATCAACACGGTGCCTTTTACAGTTGCGACACTCATTGCTCAGCCCCTTCAAACGCGAAATACAAGCGGGCGCTTGTCAGCGCTCGCGCCTGGGCAAAGTCGATGTGTTTTAGGCGTGTCTCAATCAATTCGCGCCGCGCGGCAATCACGCTGGCCAACTCACCCGCGCCCGAGCGGTAGTCGGCCAGGCTCAGCGCGACCTTTTCCTCGGCCAAGGGCAACAGGCTGTCCTGGCTTCGACGCAGCGCGCGCTCAAGGCGCTGGTACTCGGCCAGATCACTGGCCAGCTGCTGCGTATGCTCGCGCTCAGCGGCGGCACGCCCGGCTTCCAGCTGGTTAAGCTGCGCCTGTTTGGCAGCAATGCGCGGGCTCTGCCGCGAGGCGGGGAATAACGGCAAGTCGAAGCTGAATTGCACACTAAGCATGTCGCCGAAGTTAGCGTCACGGTTCTGGTAAGCCAGCTGCCAGCTCCAGTCCGAGGTTTTCTCGGCCACAGCCTGACGAATCTCGGCCTGCGCCTCATCGGCCATAGGGTCAAACAGCGCAAGCTCGGGATGACGCTGCAGGTTGTGCTGATAATGCTGGGCATCCACCGGCCAATTCGGCAGCGGCCCTGCCAGCGACTCGTCGCCACGCGGCCCCACCCAACGCCGCAGGGTGGCGCGCTGCTGCAAGCGCTGCTGGGTCAATTGATCCTCTTGCTCGGCCAGCAACGCCGCCTCTTGCTTCGGCCCAATGCTATCGGCGGTGGCGCCACGACCAGCGCTGATGCGTGCACTTACGGCTTTGGCTAACAGGGTGTTTTCAGCGTAAAGATCACTGAATAGCGCCAGCTTCTGCTCGGTGCCGAGTGCCTCGATCCAGGCCAAGGCGGTTTCACGACGCACCTTAAGCCGCTCCACATGCTGGGCCTGGGTCGCGCGCTTGACGCCTGCCTCGGCGACTTCGACTCGGGCCTTGCGCTTGGCACGACTGGGCACCTCTTGCATCACCCCAAGCATTTGCATGGTCATCGGCTCGGCATCGAAGCGCCCACGGTTGTTGCCTTCAATGGGTACGTTCTGCAAACCCAATAACAACTTGGGGTCCGGCAGCTCACCAGCGGGTATCGCTAAATTACGCGCAGACTCAACCTGCGCGGCTTGCGCCGTCAGCGAAGGCGCTTCGTACTCGGCAAGGCGCAAGGCTTCATCAAGGGTCAAGGCTGCTGCAGGCAGGCTGAACAAGGCAGCCGCCACAGCCCCAAGCAACCACATAGGGCTGCGGGAAAACATGTACATAGTGGTAATTCCTGTCGAAGTCGCAGCCCATACAGAGCGCACAACAGCCACCGTATTGCCATCACGGCACGGCGACGTTTATGACGTAGCAGGAATCAGGCGCGGGGAGGACGCCAAGGCGCGGACTGAGGCCGCGAGGGGAGTACAGCATGCGCCAACCACAACGGGCCACGCGCATTGACTAGAGGTTTGATAGGAAGCTTATAGCTGTCGAGCAACGGTAAAGTTGCCGTGGAACACTTAAGCATGTCTGGGCAAGGCTGATTGCCGGCCGGCATAGCCATCTCGCCACAGCAGTCCATTTGCTGTTGGCTACCGTGATCCATCGGACAGATTTCGCCAGCCTGCAGCAAACCCGCCAGACTCTGCACAGGCAGAATCAGGGCCAGGAACAAAACCAGATAGGCACGACGAAAGGCTTTCATGGCGGCAGTCTAGCCTTGTGCACGTATTTCAACAATTGCAGAAACCTGCCCTAAACCAAGCACGCATTGGCTCACTGCGTTTCTATGCACCATCCCGCAACGGGAACAACTGTGCTTAGCTTGAGTAACCCACAACCTAAATATCGAGCACCGCATGCGCCGATTGCTCACCGCCCTGCTGCTCTGCGCGGGCCTCTGCCAGCCTGCACAAAGCCAGGAACAGATCCGTATCGCCATCGGCGAATGGCCACCCTTTATCGGCGAAGCGCTGCCGCACTATGGCGTAGTGCCGCAGTTGCTCAACGAAGCCTTCGCCACCCAAGGCGTGAGTGTGGAATATGGCTTCTTCCCCTGGAAGCGCGCCTACACGGAGGTCAAGCAAGGACGCTGGCAAGCCTCGGCCATCTGGGGCCGCACGCCTGAGCGCGAGGCCGACTGCCTGTTCTCGGCAGTGGTCTATCGCGATGAAGTGGTGCTGTTTTATCGCCGCGATAAACCCATAGCTGGGACGGCAGTCTGGCCGGGGCCGAGCAGCTCAACGGCATGCGCATCGGCATTCCGCTGGGCTCGGCAAAGATGCCGGTACTGGAACAAGCCGAACAGCGCGGCTGGGTACAGTACGAAGCCAGCGGAGATGAGCTGATCAACCTGCGTAAGCTGGCCGCTGGACGCATCGATGCCGTGGATATCGTAAAAGGCTCAGGTAGCCATCTACTCAGCCAACTCAGCGCCAAGGAGCGCGCAAAACTGACCACCACGCAAAGCTACGAGACCTGGGACTACCACCTGATTTTCTCCCGCCGGCTACCTGAAAGTGAACGCTTGCAGCAGCTGTTCGACCAAGGCCTGCGTGAACTCAAGGACAGCGGCCGTTACGCGCAGATCTGGCATCAGTTCAACTCACCCATCGCCCCCTGACAGCCCTAGCAGGTTGTTGAAAAACGGCCTGCGCTGCCTTCCCCTAGACTTTCCAACGATCTACTGACGAGCCGAGCCTCGGCAAAGCCTGTTACATCTGCTGGCTTGCTCATCGTGACCAACAGTCATAGCATGACCGCCGGTCACAACTTTTGATAAATGCCCATGCGCTACCAAGATCAACTCTTTGAACAACGCGAGCATGCCCTCCTCGCCGCCGCCCGTCAGCTGTTTGCCGAGCAGCCCTGGGACCGCGTGACCATTGCCGAAGTGGCGATTGCCGCCGGTATCGGCAAAGGCACGGTGTACAAGCACTTCCCCAGCAAGGAAGCACTGTATGCACGCTTGGTACTCGACCTCAGCCGCGAAAACCTCTTGGAACTGCGCGAGCTGCATGCCGCCAGCCCAGCGCAGGACGCCATGCGCCGGGTGATCCGCCGCGCTTTCGAGCAGATGCTGGCCAATCCGATCCAGGCGCAACTATGCCTGCACTGCGATCGCCCAGAGTTTCAGGAACGCCTGGAAGCTCCGTACCGCCAGCAGTTCCTCGATATAGAGTACGAATATCAGCTGTTTTTCGGCGACATGCTCAACGTCACCCTGAACAACCAGGCCCTTAGCCAGAGCGACTGTCAGAACCTGCTATGGGGCGTCGAGGCCTGCGTTAACGGGGTGATGGCGCGCATCGCCTCCGGTGGCTTCGCCCACTGGGCTGAGCCAATTGCCCTGGATGACTACTTCGCCCGCGTCAGCGACTTCATCATTGCCGGCCTGTGCGCCCAGGCAACCGCCCTACTTGCCACCTCTAATAGTCACGAGTAACCGCCATGTTCACTCAGCTGTCCAAACGCCCCTGGTTAATCGCCATCGCCATCAGTCTATTGCTCGTGCTCTGGCTGCTCAGCGGCTCGCTGTTCAAGGCGCAGGAAACTGCCTCAGCCGATGCTCCTGCAGAGGTAAAGGGCCTGACCAAGGTTGAAGTGCAGTGGCTGGAAGCCAGCCCAATGCAGCGCCAGCATGTGGTACAGGGGCAGATCGAAGCCTGGCGACGGGTCGAGTTACGCTCGCAGATCAGTGGCACGGTGATTCGTCTGGATCAGGACAAGGGCAGCCCGGTCAAGCAAGGCCAACTGCTGCTCAGCCTGTCCACGGATAACCGCCCAGCCCAGGTGGCCAAGGGTGAGGCCGATGTACGTCAGCGCGCCGCCGATGCCAGCGCCGCCGACCGCCTGCGTGAACGCAACATGATTTCCACCAACGAGCTGATTCGCCTGCAGAGCGAGTTGGCCAAGGCCCGCGCCGAGCTGGACCTGGCGCGCATTCAGCTGGGCAATACACAGATCAGCGCGCCCTTTGCCGGGGTGTATGACCAGCGCATGGTCGAGCTCGGCGATTTTGTGCAGCCAGGGCAAAGCTTGCTGACCCTGGTCGACATCAGCCAGCTCAAGGTCAGCGCGCAGATCGCTCAGCAGGAAGTCACCCAGCTCAAGCTTGGTCAGCCGGTTAAGGTCGAACTCCTCGACGGCCGCGAATTACAGGGTGAGCTGCATTTTATCGCCGCAGCCGCCGACCCCGGCTCACGCAGCTTCCGCATCGAGGTCAAGGTCGATAACCCCCAGGCCCTGCGCCTGGCGGGTGCCAGCGCGACCCTGCATGTACAAACCGGCGAAGCCCTGGCCCATCGCCTGTCGCCTGCCTTGCTGAGCCTGGATAAAGCCGGCCGGCATGGCGTCAAGTGGGTCGATGACGAGCAAACGGTGCAGTTCACCCCGGTGCAGTTGATCAGCGTCGACAACCAGGGCGCCTGGGTCAGCGGCCTGCCGCACAAAGTGGCCTTGATTACCCTCGGCCAGGGCTTTGTCGAGCCGGGTCAGCAGGTGATCAGCCAGCTGGCCAAAGGGGGCAGCTGATATGCATAGCCTGATAGCTGCGGCGCTGGACCGTAGCCGCACCAGCCTGCTGGTCTTGCTGTTTCTGATGCTTGGGGGCATAGCAGCCTATTTCGCCATTCCCAAGGAAGCCAACCCGGACGTCAGCATTCCAATCATCTATGTATCGGTGAGCCTTGAAGGGATCAGCCCGGAAGACGCCGAACGCCTGTTAGTACGCCCCCTGGAGCAGGAGCTGCGCAGCCTGGAGGGCGTCAAGGAAATGCGCTCCATGGCCAGCGAGGGCCATGCCTCGGTGACTCTGGAATTTGATGCCGGCTTCAACGCCAAGCTGGCACTGGCCGATGTACGTGAGAAGGTCGATACCGCCCGCAGCAAGCTGCCGGAAGAAGCCGATGAACCCACGGTCAATGAGGTCAACGTGGCGCTGTTTCCGGTGCTATCGATTGGCCTGTCCGGGCCAATTGCCGAAACCGAACTGGTGTACATCGCCCGTCGCCTGAAAGAGAACGTTGAAGGCATCGCCGAAGTACTGTCGGTGGAAATTGGTGGCGATCGCGAAGACCTGTTGGAAATCGTCGTCGACCCGCAGGTGCTCGACAGCTACGGCATCGATTACAACGAGCTGTTCAACCTGGTCAGCCGCAACAACCGCCTGGTCGCCGCCGGCAGCCTGGACACCGGCGCCGGGCGCATGAGCATGAAAGTGCCCGGGGTGATCGAAAACCTCGAAGACGTGCTGTCCATGCCAATCAAGGTAGTGGGCAACAGCGTGGTGACCTTCGGCGATGTCGCCACCATTCACCGCACCTTCAAGGACCCCACCGGCTACGCGCGGATCAATGGCCAGCCAGCGGTGGTGCTGGAGGTTTCCAAGCGCAGCGGCGCGAACATCATCGACACCATCGAGCAGGTCAAGGCGCTGATGGTCAAAGCCCAGCCGCTGCTGCCTGAAGGGCTCAAGGTCAGCTACATCATGGATCAGTCGCAGCAGGTAAAAACCATGCTCAGCGACCTGCTCAACAACGTGATAACCGCCATCGTTCTGGTGCTGATTCTGGTGGTGGCGAGCATGGGCATGCGCTCGGCATTGCTGGTTGGGCTAACGATTCCGGGGGCTTTTCTGACGGGCATCCTGCTGATCTGGATGCTCGGTTTCACCCTCAACATCGTCGTGCTATTCAGCCTGATTCTGGTCGCCGGCATGCTGGTGGACGGCGCCATCGTGGTCTCCGAGCTGGCCGACCGTTACCTGCATCAGGGGCAAACGCCGCGCCAGGCCTGGGCCAACGCCGCCATGCGGATGGCCTGGCCGGTAATCGCGTCCACCGCCACCACCTTGGTGGTGTTCCTGCCGCTGCTGTTCTGGCCAGGCGTGGTCGGCCAGTTTATGAAATACCTGCCGGCCACGGTGATCGTCTGTCTGCTCGCGTCGTTGGCCATGGCCCTGGTGTTTCTGCCGGTACTTGGTGCGGTCACTGGCGGCCAACCGCTGCCGCAATCGACTCAGCCGGGCCGAGGTGCCGTGGGTTATCGCAAGCTGCTAGGCACCCTGCTGAAACGACCTGGCCTGACCTTGCTGGGTATTCTCGCGGTCATTGCGCTGATCTATACCGCCTACGGCCGCTTCAACCATGGCGTGGAATTCTTCCCCGAAACCGAGCCGGAAAGTGCGCAGATCTGGCTGCGTGCTCGTGGTGATTTATCAGTGCAGGAGAAGGACGCCCTACTGCAACAGGTGGAAAAACGCCTGCTCGGCATGAGCGAGGTTAAGGCGCTGTATGCTCGTTCCCTGGCACAGCCGGACGGCCAGCTCGGTGCAGATGTAATCGGCACCCTGCAATTCCAGTTCGTCGAATGGCACGATCGACGCTCGGCCAGCAAGATTCTCGCAGACATGAGCACGCGTACAGCCGACATCCCCGGCATTGTTCTGGAGTTCCGCAAACAGGAGGAAGGCCCGAGCAGCGGTAAACCACTCAAGCTGCAAATCAGCTCCCATGATTTCCAGCAGGCCGACCTGTATGTAGACACGCTACGCGACACCATGCAGCGCATTGGCGGCTTCAAGGATATTGAAGATGACCGCGCATTGCCGGGTATCGAATGGCGGATCAAGGTCGACCGCGAAGCCGCCGCACGCTTCGGCGCCGATGTGCTGAGCGTGGGTAATGCGGTGCAGATGGTCACCAACGGTCTCAAGCTAGCGACTTATCGCCCAGAGGATGCTACCGACGAAGTCGATATCCGCGTGCGTCTGCCCGCCAACTGGCGCTCCCTCGACCAGCTCGGCCGCCTGACCCTGAATACACCGGCCGGGCAGATCCCGCTGAGCAACTTCGTCTCATTAGAGCAGGCACCCAAAGTCGGCACCCTGCGCCGGGTCGATGGCAACCGCACCATCACCCTGCAAGCAGATTTGGCCGAAGGCGCTCAATTGGCAGAACGCCAAAGCGCACTGGAAAAAGCCATGGGCACACTCCCCAGCGATGTGCAGCTTAAAGTAGCCGGCGAAGGCGCAGACCAAAAACAGGCGGCGACCTTCCTTGGTACCGCCTTTGCGGTGGCAATCTTCCTGATGTTTATCATACTGGTGACCCAGTTCAACAGCATTTATCAGTCACTGCTGGTGCTCTCAGCCATCGTCCTGTCGACAGCTGGCGTGCTGATGGGGCTGCTGGTCAACGGTCAGTCCTTTGGCGTCGTCATGGTCGGCATGGGGCTGATTGCCCTGGCAGGGATTGTGGTGAACAACAATATCATCCTGATCGACACCTACAACCAACTGCGTCGCCAGGGTTTAGAGCCCCGCGCCGCGGCGCTGGAAACCGGCAGCCTGCGTCTGCGCCCAGTACTCCTCACTGCAGTGACCACGGTACTGGGGCTGGTGCCAATGGTGGTGGGAATCAACGTCGATCTACTCACGCCGAGCCTGGGCCTTGGCGCACCGTCGACTCAATGGTGGACCCAGCTATCCAGCGCCATCGCCGGCGGCCTGACTTTCGCCACCGTCCTGACCCTGTTGCTGACGCCTTGCCTGTTGGTTCTCGGCTCGCGTTTCGAACGGCGCCCGCCACCGCTGGAGACCTTCGACGATGACCTGCTCGACCTGCCAGAACACCTGCTGGCCAGTGCGACAGGTAAGACCGAGCTGCAACGCACGCCATAGAACCTATTTACGATCTGCTGCGCGTCGGCCCTGCCGCGTTAAAAACAGGCTCGGAAAGCCGCTAGCGGTTAACGAACTTTAGTGCGGCCCGAAGGGCGAGCGAAGCGAGTAATACTCATGTACAAAAGTACACTCCGCTTCCTCGCCCGCTTTGACCAGCCGAAGGCTGTTACTAACGTGGAGCCTTGCAGGACTCTAGCTCGCTAGATCGTAAACAGATTCTTCCTTGTACTACCCGGATCAGTACTGCCCCCCCAACGAAAGCCTGGACTGCCGGTTACGACTGGGTAGTCGGCGTAACAGCCCGTACACTCGGCGCACTATTGTCGAGGGCCGACCATGCGCACGCTTTATCAGTTTCCGATTTCCCACTACTGCGAAAAAACCCGCTGGCACCTGGATCACAAGGGCCTCGACTTTCAGGTCGACAACCTCTTCCCCGGCCTGCATCGGCTGAAGAGCAAGCGCCTGGCCGGCATCGTTACCCTGCCGATCCTCAAGGATGGCGAGCAGGTAATCGGTGACTCCACGCAAATTGCCCTCTATCTGGAACAGCG
>JAHJXZ010000112.1 GCA_018827205.1 Gammaproteobacteria bacterium
CCTTATAGTCCGCCGGCACTTAAGCGCCCGGCTTGCGTCAGTACCGGCTGCAAGCAGGGCCTGTTACCGCAATGGTGAGAGGCCATGATCGAAATAAAAAACCTAACCAAGCGTTTTGCGCAGCACACTGCGGTGGACAACCTGTCCTTCAGCGTTCAGCCCGGTGAAGTGCTGGGCTTTCTCGGCCCCAACGGCGCCGGCAAATCCACCACCATGAAGATGCTTACCGGCTTTCTTGCGCCTACGTCAGGCTCAGCCAGCATCCTTGGTTTCGATATCCAGAAAGACACCCTCAAGGCCCAGCGGCAGATCGGTTATCTGCCCGAAGGCGCGCCGTGCTACGGCGATATGACGGTGCGTGGCTTCCTCGAATTTATCGCCGAGGTGCGCGGTTTCAAGGGTGCCGAGAAGCGTGAGCGGGTGGCCAAGGCGGTGGCTCAGGTCGAGCTGGAAGCCGTACTGGAACAGAGCATCGAAACCCTGTCGAAAGGCTTCAAGCGCCGCGTCGGCCTGGCCCAGGCAATTCTGCATGACCCCAAGGTGCTGATCCTCGATGAGCCTACCGATGGCCTCGACCCGAATCAGAAGCATCAGGTGCGCAAGCTGATCCAGAGCTTGGCCCACGACAAAATCGTGATTATTTCCACCCACATCCTCGAAGAAGTTTCCGCTGTGTGCACCCGCGCGGTGGTCATCGCCCATGGCAAGTTGCTGGCCGATGGCACGCCGCTGGAGCTGGAAAGCCGCTCGCGCTACCACCAGGCGGTCACCTTGGTCGCCGAAGAAGCGCTGGATAAAGCTGCGCTGGCCGCGTTGCCGGGCGTTGCCGGGGTGGAAGAGAACGCCCTGGAGCACAGCCTGAGCATTCTCGCCAAGCCAGGGGAGGTGATCTTCGCGCAGGTTAATGCGCTGATCGCCGAGCGTGGCTGGAAGGTGCGTGAGTTGAATGTCGAACGCGGTCGGCTGGACGAAGTATTCCGCAGCCTGACCCGGGGGGAGAGCGTATGACCAAGCTATCGGTGATCTTCAAGCGCGAGCTGGCGAGCTACTTCGCCACGCCGCTGGCTTACGTATTTATCCTGATCTTTCTGGTGCTGTCCGGGGTGTTTACCTTTTACCTCGGCGGCTTCTTCGAGAGCGGCCAGGCCAACCTCTCACCGTTCTTCAACTTCCACCCCTGGCTGTATCTGTTTCTGGTGCCGGCGATTGCCATGCGGCTGTGGGCCGAGGAGCGTAAGAGCGGCACCATCGAGCTGCTGATGACCCTGCCGATCACCCGTTTCGACGCGGTTACCGGCAAGTTCCTCGCCGCCTGGGCCTTCGCTGGCCTAGCGCTGCTGCTGACCTTCCCGATGGTGATCACCGTCAACTACCTGGGTGAGCCGGACAACGGCGCGATCATCACTGGCTACATCGGCAGCTGGCTGCTGGCGGGCGCTTATCTGGCGATTGGCTCGTGCATGTCGGCGTTGGCAAAGAACCAGGTGATCGCCTTTATCCTGGCGGTCAGCGTGTGCTTCCTGTTTATCGTCAGCGGCTTCCCCATGGTGCTCGACGGTTTCAGTGGCTGGGCGCCGCAGTGGCTGGTGGATGCCGTGGCTTCGCTGAGCTTCCTGACCCGTTTCGATGCGATCAGCAAGGGCGTGATCGACCTGCGCGACCTGCTGTACTTCCTCACCCTGATCGCCGCCTGGTTGGCTGCGACGGCGGTGGTTATCGACCTGAAGAAAGCTGACTGAGGCCGCCCATGAAAAAGCTGATGGTTTCCAGCGCCGGGCTTGTACTCATTGCCCTGGCGTTTCTCGCGTTTAACCTGTTCTCCAGTTTTAGCCTTAGCGGCCTGCGTCTGGATTTGACTGAGCAGAAGCTCTACACCCTCTCAAGCGGTACTGAGCAAATTCTGGCCGAGCTGGACGAGCCGGTGGAACTGAACTTTTTCTACTCCGACACCGCGACCAAGGACCTGCCGGCCCTACGCACCTACGCCAAGCGTGTTGAGGAAATGCTCAAGGCCTACCAGCGTGAGGCCGGTGACAAACTCAAGCTGAACATCATTGATCCCGCACCGTTCTCCGAGGACGAAGACAAAGCCGCCGAATTTGGCTTGCAGGGCATTCCGCTGCAGCAGGGCGGTGACTCGATCTACTTCGGCCTGGCCGGCAAGAATGCCGAAGGCCTGACTCAGGTGATCCCGTTTTTTGCTCTGGATCAGGAGGAGTTCCTCGAATACGAACTTAGCCGCCTGGTGCAAAGCCTGGCTAAACCCGAACGCCCTGTGGTCGGTGTGCTGTCTGGCTTACAAGTCAACGGCGGCTTCGATATGGCCGCGCGTCAGCCAACGCCAGCCTGGATGCTGATCGAGGAAATTCGTCAGCTGTTCCAGATCGAAAGCCTCAAGCGTGACGTTGATTTGATCCCGGAAAAGGTTTCAGTGCTGCTGCTGATCCATCCCAAGCAGCTGCCTGAGCAAACGCTGTATGCCATCGACCAGTTCGTTCTGCGCGGCGGCAAACTGCTGACCTTTGTTGACCCGTTCAGCGAGGCCGATACTCAAGCCGAGATGCCTGGTGAGATGGTGGTCGACAAGGCCTCTGACCTGCCAGAGCTATTTAAAGCCTGGGGCCTGCGTATGGTGCCGGATCAAGTGCTCGGTGATGGCTCCTATGCCATGTCAGTTGGCATGGGCCAGGGTCAACGTCCGGTTCGCCATGCGGCCTGGCTGAGTCTGCCGAAGAATGCGTTGGACAAGGACGACATCAGCACCGCCTCGCTGGAAACGATGACGGTGGCCACTGCTGGCATCCTGGAACCGCTGGAAGGCGCAAAAACCACCTTCACCCCGCTGATTCGCAGCTCGCAGTACGCCATGCCGTTTGATGCCAAGCGCTTCGGCATGCTCAGCAACCCCGAAGAGCTAATCCGTGAACTGCAACCCACCGGCGAGCGCTACACCCTGGCCGCGCGGATTAGTGGTCCGGCGCAGTCGGCCTTCCCAGAAGGCATCGAAGGGCAGAAGGATGGCCTGAAACAGGCCGACACTATCAACGTGATCGTCGTGGCCGACACCGACATGCTTACCGACCGCATGTGGGTGCAGGTGCAGGACTTCTTCGGCCAGCGCATTCCGCAGCCGTGGGCGGATAACGCCGGTTTTGCGATCAACGCCCTGGATAACCTGGCTGGCTCCGAAGCGCTGATCAGCGTGCGTTCGCGCGGTCGCTTCACCCGGCCATTCGAGGTGGTGGATGCCATCCAGCGTGAGGCCGAGGTCAAGTTCCGCGAGAAGGAACAGGCTCTGCAAACGCAACTGGCTGACACCGAGCAAAAGCTGGCGCAGCTGCAGCAGGGTGATGATCCGAGCAAAGCCCTGGAGCTGACGCCTGAGCAACAGGCCGCAGTGCAGCAGTTTGTGCAGCAGAAACTGGCGATCCGCAAGGAACTGCGCGATGTGCGCTACCAGTTGAATGCCGATATTGAGGCGTTGGGCAGCACGCTCAAGTTCCTCAATATCGCCCTGGTGCCGTTGCTGCTGACTTTGGGCGTACTGGCGCTGTGGTTGTGGCGTCGGCGCAAGCACGGCTGATTTTGTCTACACCTGCCAAGGGCCGCTTAATGCGGCCCTTTGTTTTTATCGATACAGGGGCGTGATGCTCTTGTAGGAGCGGGCTTGCCCGCGATCAAGGCCACTCCTATAGGTATTTCGGCGTTTTAGCGCAGTGCAGCCAAAAACCATAACTCTCGCCATAATGCCCGCGCGCAATTGCGCCAAGCGGATCGCCGTGACCGATCTAAGCAGTCCTGTTTCCCCTGTTTTGAGGATTATTAGATGCCCACCATTCTGGTCAAAATATTTGAAGGCCGTTCCAACGAGATCAAACGCGAGTACGCCAAAGCCCTGACCGACGCCTCGACCAAGGTGCTTGGCTGCGATGCCAGCGCGGTTGATGTGATCTTCGAAGAAGTGAAGAAAAGCGACTGGGCCACCGGTGGCGTGATGTGGTCTGAGCGCGACTAGCGTTGAGCCTGGGGTGGGTTATCCGTTGCACGGTGAGCCCATCCTGTTGTCTGCTTTCTTCTCCGTAAATATCGCTGCATAGCTTGTCCTGTATGGCCTGCAGCCTTTCTGTAAAAAGTCCTTTTCAGTCATAAACGCTGTTTTATACTCGGCCCTAGGTGATGGCCGGGCACTCGCCTGCAGGCTGCGCCAAACAATAAAAACTGCATGCTGGAGACACAGAAATGGCTGAGCGCGAGACAGGCACCGTCAAGTGGTTCAATGATTCCAAAGGCTATGGCTTTATTCAGCGCGAGAGCGGTGCGGATGTCTTCGTACACTTTCGCGCCATTCGTGGTGAAGGCCATCGCACTCTGCTCGAAGGGCAGAGGGTCGAATTCGCCGTTACCCAGGGGCAGAAGGGCTTGCAGGCCGACGATGTCGATGCTGTTTAAGACCATGCCCTGAGGTAAGAAGCCCATCGCCGATGGGCTTCTTGCTTTCTGCTCCTCGGTCGTTTTCCTCCGGCTAAATCTGCGACAATCGCCACCCTCCAGCCATTCCCCTTGCCCCACGCGATTGCCCGATGACCGAAGCCACGCCTGCCGTTGACCAACTGCTGAAAAACCTCGACCAGACCCTGCTCGGCGACCGTCATCGCCTGCGTCGCCAGTTGCATGAGCTGCGCAAGCAGGCGCCGGTGGACGAGGCCAAGCTGGCGCAGTGGCTGCAGCGCTTTGAGGCGTCTCGCGCCAAGGTTGAAGCGCGTCGCCTGAGCGTGCCGCCAATGCGTTACGACGATGCGCTGCCAATCGCCGCCAAGCGCGACGAGATCAAGGCGGCCATCGCTGCGCATCAGGTGGTGGTGATCGCTGGTGAGACTGGCTCAGGCAAGACCACCCAGCTGCCGAAAATCTGTCTGGAATTAGGCCGTGGCGTGCATGGGCTGATCGGCCACACCCAGCCGCGTCGCCTGGCAGCACGCAGTGTGGCTACTAGGGTTGCGGAGGAAATCGGCACGCCGCTGGGCGAGTTGGTCGGTTATCAGGTGCGCTTCGAGGACCAGAGCAACGAGCGCAGCCTGATCAAATTAATGACAGATGGCATCCTGCTGGCCGAAACCCAGCACGACCGCTACCTGGAAAAGTACGACACGATCATCGTCGACGAAGCCCACGAACGCAGCCTGAATATCGACTTTCTGCTGGGCTTTCTGAAAACCCTGCTGGTGCGCCGGCCTGATCTCAAACTGATCATCACCTCGGCGACCATCGACCTGCAGCGTTTCTCCGAGCATTTCGGCGGCGCGCCGATTGTCGAGGTATCCGGGCGTACCTTCCCGGTGGATACCTGGTATCGACCGCTCGCCGCTGAGCAGGACGAGGAGGGCAACCGGGTCGAAGAAGACCTCTCGGTCGATCAGGCGATTCTCGCCACCCTCGATGAAATCAGTGCCTTCGAGAAAGCCGAAGGCAAACGCCCTGGGGACATTCTGGTGTTCCTGCCCGGTGAGCGTGAAATCCGCGACGCCGCCGAGGTGTTGCGCAAAGCCAACCTGCGTATGACCGAAGTGCTGCCGCTGTATGCACGGCTGACGCCGGCCGAGCAGCAGAAGATTTTTGCGCCGATGGGCGCCCGCAAAATCGTCCTGGCCACCAACGTCGCGGAAACTTCACTGACCGTGCCGGGCATACGCTATGTAATCGACAGCGGTACCGCGCGCATCAGTCGCTACAGCTACCGCGCCAAGGTCCAGCGCCTGCCGATTGAGGCCATCAGCCAGGCCAGCGCCAATCAGCGTAAAGGCCGTTGCGGGCGGGTTGAGCCGGGTATCTGTATTCGTCTGTTCAGTGAAGAGGACTTCATCGGCCGCCCAGCCTTTACCGATCCGGAGATTCTGCGCACTAACCTCGCGGCGGTCATTCTGCAGATGCTGCACCTGCGCCTCGGTGAGATTGAGGCCTTTCCCTTTATCGAGCCGCCAGACGGCAAAGCCATCAGCGACGGCTTCAACCTGTTGCAGGAACTCTCGGCGGTTAATCGCGAAGGCCAGTTGACGCCACTCGGACGTCAGTTAGCGCGCTTGCCGGTGGACCCGCGTTTGGGCCGCATGGTGCTGGAAGGCGCCAAGCAGGGCAGTCTGGAAGAGATTCTGATCATCGCCAGTGCGCTGTCGGTGCAGGATGTCCGTGAGCGTCCATCGGACCGCCAGCAGGCCGCCGACCAGGCCCATGCGCAGTGGAAGGATGTCGATTCCGACTTCGCCGCGCTTATCAATCTGTGGCGAGGCTTCGAGGAACAGCGCCAAGCGCTGGGCTCAAGCGCGCTGCGCAGCTGGTGCCGGAAGAACTTCCTCAACTATCTGCGCCTGCGTGAATGGCGTGATTCCCACCGTCAGTTGGTGCTGATTACCCGTGACTTGCAGCTAGGTAAGCCGTCGAGCGACTCGTCTAAGGGCGACCCGCGTGCTAAAGAGCAGGCGCCGGCTAGTCAAGACCGCCGGAATGCCGGACCACGGAATGCCGGAGCACAGCTCTCAGCGGTGCAGAAAGAAAAAGAACTGGCTGAGAAAGACCAGGCCGCCCAGCGCAGTAAAAGCTACGCCGCGGTGCACAAGGCGATCCTCGCCGGTCTACTTAGCCAGATAGGCCAGAAAACCGAAGACGGCGACTACCTCGGCGCTCGGCAGCGGCGCTTCTGGGTGCACCCGTCCTCTGTCATCGGTCGTAAGAAACCCACGTGGCTGATGGCCGCCGAACTGGTGGAAACCACCAAGTTGTTTGCGCGCATGGTGGCCAAGATCGAGCCGGATTGGATTGAGCCGCTGGCCACCCACCTGATCAAGAAAAATCACCTGGAGCCACATTGGGAGAAGAAGCGCGGTCAGGTGGTGGCCTATGAACAGATCAGCCTTTATGGCCTGATCGTGGTCGGTCGACGCGCCGTGCATTTCGGCCCGATTGAGCCAGTGATTTCGCGCGAGCTGTTTATCCGCGAAGGGCTGGTTGGTGGTGAGATGCATAGCCGCGCCAAGTGCCTGACCGCCAACCGCCAGTTGCTGGAGAAGCTCGACGAGCTCGAAGCCAAGGCGCGTCGGCGTGACATTCTCGCCGACGAAGAAACCCTGTTTGCCTATTACGAGGCACGCTTGCCGGCGCAGATCTACCAGAGCGCGACGTTCGACAGTTGGTACAAAACTGAAAGCGCGAAGAATCCGCAGCTGCTGATCATGCGCGAAGAGGATGTGCTCGCTCGCGACGCCAAAGAAGTCACCGCCGCGCAGTACCCGGATACCTTGCGCCTGGGCGAGCTGACCCTGCCGCTGACCTACCACTTCGAGCCTAATCACCCGCGTGATGGCGTGACTCTGCGCGTACCTGCACCGCTGCTGCCGCAATTGCCGCCGGAGCGTTTGGAATGGCTGGTGCCGGGCCTGCTGGAAGCCAAGTGCATGGCCCTGGTACGCGGCCTGCCCAAGGCGCTACGCAAGAACTTTGTGCCAGTGCCGGACTTTGTCGGCGCGGCGCTGAGCAAAGTGCAGTTTGCTGAAGGTAGCTTGCCACTTTCCCTGGGCCGCGAACTGACGCGCATGACCGGCGCACGGGTCAGTGACGAGGCGTGGGCCGAGTCCGAGGCGCAGCTTGAAGGTCATCTGCGGATGAATATCGAGGTGGTCGACAACCAGGGCAAACCCTTGGGTGAAGGCCGCGATCTGGCTGAACTGACGGCACGTTTCAGCGAAGCGACCCAGGCCGGTCTGGCCCTACCGAAAACCGCCAAGAGTCAGCAGCCGGTCGAAGCCAAAGCCTTTAGTGAAGTTGCAGCCAAGACCCAGCAGCAGGTTGCGGGTCTGTCCATGACGGTTTACCCGGCGCTGGTGGAAGAGGCGGGCGTGGTCAAGGAAGGGCGCTTCCCAACCTTGGCCGAAGCCGAGTTTCAGCATCGTCGTGCGCTGCAACGCTTGCTGCTGCAGCAACTGGCCGAGCCGGCGAAGTTTCTGCGTAACAAATTACCGGGGCTGACCGAGTTGGCCTTGCTCCATCGCGAGCTGGGCCGGATTGATGCGCTGGTGGAAGACATTCTGCTAGCCAGCCTCGACAGCTGCATCCTCGAAGGCAGCGAGCCGCTACCGCGTGATGGCGCAGGACTGGCGGCCTTGGCCGAGCGCAAACGCGGCGATTGGACCGAGCATGCTGAACGTCTGGCCAAGCTGACGCTGGAAGTGCTCAAACTGTGGCACGGCCTGCAGAAACGCTTCAAAGGCAAAATCGACTTGGCCCAGGCTATGGCGCTTAACGATATCAAGCTGCAGCTAAGCAACCTGGTGTATCCCGGCTTCGTTCGTGAAACTCCGGCGCAGTGGCTCAAGGAAGTGCCGCGCTATCTCAAGGCGATCGAGCAGCGTCTGGACAAGATCGCTGGCCAGGTGCAGCGCGACCGCGTGTGGAGCGGCGAGCTGGCCGGCTACTGGGAGCAGTACCAGGCGCGCCTGGGCAAGCACAGCCAGGAAGGTAAGCGCGACCCGCAGCTGGTGCTGTATCGCTGGTTGCTGGAGGAGTACCGCGTTTCGTTGTTTGCCCAGCAACTGGGCACCAAGTTGCCGGTATCGGACAAGCGCCTAAGCAAGCAGTGGGGCAGTGTCGAGGCTTGAGTGAAAAACTCTTGCCCACGGCTTGCTTGAGCTGTGGGCAAGGCTGCTAGACTCACTCGACCTCCCATCGCGCCAGCGTGAGTGATGATCTTGATTGCAGTCGATGTACGCCGCTCATCTCTGTCGCTCCACCGCTTATTCCGTGCTCTGTTGCTCCTGACCTGTTTGCCTGGTCTGGCGATAGCTGCGTGCGAGAAAACCCTGCGTTGGGACGACGATCCACCCTTCAGCATGCAAACCGCTGACGGCGGGGTTGTAGGCATTTCGATTGAGGTCAACCGCGCGGCCTTGGCTCGTTTGGGCTGCCAGACAAAATTACGCAAACTACCCTGGGCGCGTGCGCTCAAAGAGCTGGAACTGGGCCGGTTGGATATTTTGCCCGGTGCTTTCCGCCGCCCTGAGCGCGAGGTCTATGCGTTCTTCTCCGGCCCCGTGCTGCCGCCATCGCGCAATATCCTGTTTATGCGTCCATCAGCCTTAGCGCAACGGCCGATCAATAGCCTGTTGGAACTGCAGCGCAGCGAGTTTCGTTTAGGCGCACAGATCAATGTGTCCTATGGCGCGGACTATGAGCAGCTGATGAGTGACCCTGCATTTGCTGCGCGGGTAGTGATGGCGCCCAATCGCGGCAACCTTTGGCGCATGGTCAGTAAAGGCCGGATTGATGGCGTGATAGCCGATGAAAATACCGGGCGCTACGAGATTCATCAGCTTGGATTTGATGAGCAGATAAAACCTACAGCGATCGTCGTATCCAGTGATGCGGCGGAAGTGGCGTTCAGTAAGCGCTCAAGCGATCCGGCCTTTGTGCAGGCGTATGCCAATGCACTGAGTGAGTTGGTGGCGGATGGCAGCTATGAGCAGATTGTGCAGCGCTATGTGATGCCCTAGGACGATCGCGGGTTGTGAAACAGGCCGTTAACTCACCGTAGGGTAGTTAACGGTTAAACCTGCCGGTGAGGCTGCTGGGGCTTCTCTGGGCAGTTTTAGTGTCAATACGATGAGCAATACACCAACGGCGCTAATGGCAGCATATATCCCAGCAAAGCTGCCGCTGTGATTGGCCAATAGCCCTGCGCCGTAGTTACCAAGCATGCCGCCAGAGCCTTGCATCACGTTGGCGACACCGAATATGGACACCGCCATGGCGCTGGATGATGCCAACTTGGAAACGTAAGCGGGAATAAGCCCGAAGATTGGGTAAAAAGCCGTAGAGAATAGCCCTGCAGCGATTAGCGGCCAATGGCCTGAGGGATGTATCACGAATATCAGTGCGGCCGTCACCACGCAGCCGTATACCAACAACATGGCGGCGCGTAACCCGGTTCGGTCCGAGAGCCAGCCGATTGCCAGCCCCGCGAACATGCCGACGCAACCGATCACGGCCCAGACCTGAGCGCTGAACTGCACGTCAAAACCCAGCTCGGTGCGCAGATACGACGAGAGGTAGGTCTGGAACGGAAAGGTCGCGAAGCCGATCAAGAAGTTCATCGACCAGATCAGCAGCACCCAAGGCTTTATAAGCTCCAGGCGCATGCTTGGCACAACCTTCTCGGTCGCCAGGGGCGTTAATGCCACCGGTACGGTTTGGCTGAGCAAACCGCCTTTCTTGAACACCACCAGTACCAACAACGCCATTGCCACGGTAATCAGCCCCACCCACCACCAGACGCTGCGCCATTCGCCTTGCGCGGCATACATGGGCACCAACAGGCTGTTGATCGCGACTCCATAACTGGTCCCGCTGGATACCAGGCCCATAGCCAAACCCCGGTAACGGTAGGCCACCACTCTGGCGATGACATCGACCATCGGCACAAAAACAGTCGCGGCAGTACCTGCCAGCAGGGTCAGCAATGCGCCGATAACCAGAATGTTGTTCGACAACGGAATCAGCAGTAACGCCAGAGCACACACTGCCCCCGAGGCCACTATCATCCAGCCACCGCCGATCTTGGGTGTCAGCCAAACGGCCAGCAGCGCGCAGAGCAGAAATCCCAATTGCGCCGATGCAGTGATACTGCCCACGTAGGAAAAGTCGAAACCCAGAGAAGCCTGCATGTCGGGTACAAGCTGGGCAAACAGGTAGATGCCGAAGCCATAGGTCGCGGCGACCAGGCTGGTTAGCAACACTACAATCGCAGCATTCAAACGCATGGTCGGCACCGTATTGGCTTCTGGAGTTGGCAGCGGTCAGTCAGGAATAGGGTTGCAAAGACATCGCGTAATTCCGTACAGGCGCTCTAGCGCGGCACTGCACTTCGTCGTGCGGCCATATCTAGGAAAATTGAGGACGCTGCCTGTATTCACGCGACTTCAGCGCCGCAGGTTTTCATGACTCTGCTGCGGCCTAACTCTACTGAGCGTGCAATTCGGACGACCGATAAAAGCGTCCTGCACATGTTCCAAAACGCCATGTTGCATGGCTACTTGCCGTGCATAAGAGTTGCTACAGACTGCAGAACGAGCAGCCTCGTGGCTGCTGAATATCCGATCTGTCTGTTTTAAGCGGCAGGTGGACAGTGATCGGCTGTCCACCCTGAGCAGTGCCACACATTCGCGAAGTGTGGAGACTACGGAGCCTTATCCATCCGCTCGTATCCCGCTACCTGGCTGTTGGTGCTTGTAACCACGGTTTAAGCCACCACTGGGATCAGCGGGTCAGCTGCGGCCAGGGCGATTGCCCGATCCGCTGCCGGTGGGTAGATCCACTGGGTGTTGATCTGGGTTTTCAGCGCCTTGCCTTCCTGGCCGGTCAGCAGCACCTTACGTTCCCAGCCCTCGGTAAATACCGCGCCCCAGCCGCCTAGATCCAGGCAGGTGACGTACTTGTGCTGGCTATAGGCAATCGGCGCGACACCGAGCAGGTCCGCGGCGGCGTTGTTGCCGGCCGAGCGGCCCAGAGCAATCGCATGTTGGCAGGTCATCAGGGCGTGATTGCCCTGTTCATCCACGGCGGCGTAGGCGGTGTCGCCAGTGGCGTAGATGGCATCCTGGCCGAGAACCTTGAGGTTGCGGTCCACGTGCAGACGGCCATGTGCATCGCGCTCGCCGTTGATCTGCTGGGTCAGCGGTGAGGCTTTCACACCTACGGCAAAGATCACCGTGCTTGCGGCAATGCGTTCGCCGTTACCCAGTTGTACGCCGTGCTCAGTGACCTTGGACACCGGGCTGCCAAGCCGCCAGGTCACGCCCAGGCTGTCGCTGGCTTCGGCGACGATCCCGGCGATTGCTTCGCCCATGGCCGCGCCAACCTGCTTGGCCATATCCACCACGATCACGCGGATGTCGGTCTGCTCACCGAGGATGGCGCGCAGGCGTGCCGGCATTTCGGTGGCGGTTTCGATCCCGGTAAAGCCGCCGCCGACCACCACCACGGTGTTGCGAGCGGCGCTCTCTGGCTGCTGCGCCAGGCTTTGCAGATGGGCTTCGAGTTTCTGCGCCGACTCCAGGCTGTCGACATCGAAGGTAAAGCGCTCGATACCTTCCAGCGGCGGGCGCGCCACCTGGCTGCCGGACGCGAGGATCAGACGGTCATAGTTCAACTCGGCCTCGGCGCCCGAGGCATCGCGGTAGCTGACGCGCTTGCTCGCGGCATCAATCTGCGTGGCACTGCCCTGGACGAAGCGCACACCAACGGCCTCGAACAGCGGGCCGAGCGGGGCGACGGTGCTGGCCAGGTCGGTTTCATAAAAACGTGGACGTACGCGCAGTTCCGCCTGGGGCGCGAGTAGGGTGACGTTGACGTCCAGGCGCTGCTGTTGATCGAGCAGGCGCACGGCGCTGAGTGCACTCCACATGCCGGCAAAGCCGGCACCGATGATCAGGATTTGCTGTTTCATTTGGGTAGGTTCCCGTAGTGAAGAGAAAGGCTGTTAGCTGACGACGGGAGTGATTCTGCCTCTGGTTTGGATCAAGGTATTGATCCATTCTTGCTTAAAGTTATTAGTCCACTTTGGAACAACCATGCCCACTGATAAATCGCCTCCGCTGGTGGTCTTCCTGCCCCTGGGCATGCCCGAACCGGGCGTCAGTTTGCAGCGCTGGCTGTATGAGGCGCTGCGCAGCGCCATCCTCGGCGGCCGTCTGCCCGCTGGCAGTAAACTGCCCAGCACGCGTGCCCTGGCCGAGCACTACAAGTTGGCGCGGGGTACGGCCCAGGCGGCTTATCAGCAGTTGTTGTCCGAGGGTTATCTGGAGGCGCAGACCGGCAGCGGCACGCGAGTTTGCCAAGTGCTGCCGGATGCCACGCTTAACGCCGGCTATGTGCGGCGCAAGGTCGTGGCCACGGCAGAGACGCCGCGCACGCCACCGGCTACGCCGTGGGTCGAGCGTCTTGAAGCGATCACCCCGATATTTGCGCGGCGCTCGGTTACGCCCGGGTTACGCCCGTTCTTCCCACATCGTGGTGATGTTCAGGCCTTCCCGGTCGATCTATGGCGCAAGTTGCATATCCAGCAGCTGCGCGCCTCGCGGCTGCCCATCCTGCTCGACTCGGACCCCGGTGGCTTGCCGGCGTTGCGTGAAGCCATCGCCGGCTACCTGGCCATCGCCCGGGGTGTGCAGGTACCGGCCGAGCGCATCCTGGTACTCAGCAGCGTGCAGCAGGGGCTCGATCTGTGCCTGCGCTTGTTGGCAGCGGGCGATTCCCAAGTGTGGATGGAAGACCCTGGCTACCCGGGGGCACGCCAGCTGATCGATGTTTCGGGCGTGCAGCGGGTGGATGTGCCGGTCGACGCCTACGGCATTCAGGTGGAAGAGGGTGTGCGTCTGGCTCCCAATGCCCGGCTGGCCTATGTCACCCCTTCGCGACAAGCGCCGCTGGGCAGCGAGCTTTCCCCTGCGCGGCGTCTGGCGCTGTTGCAGTGGGCGGCGCAGCACGGCAGCTACATCTTCGAGGACGACTACGACAGCGAATACCGCTTTATCGCCAAGCCGATTCCGGCACTGCGCTCGATGCCGGCGGCGGAGCAGTCGGTGATCCTCGCCGGCACCTTCAGCAAGCTGCTGTTTCCCTCCATCCGCCTGGCTTATCTGGTATTGCCGGCGCACCTGCTGGAAAGCTTCACCCGCGCCGCTGCACTGATGTCCCGCCACGCCAACAGCCTGTCGCAAGCGGTGCTGGCTGACTTTATTCATGAAGGGCATTTCGACCGTCATGTACGGCGCATGCGCAAAATTTACGCCTCACGCGCCGTGGCCTTCGCCGAGTCGGCGCAGCGGCATTGGCAGGGGTTGATCGAGGTACCGGAAATTCGTGCGGGGCTGGATATCACCTGCAGCCTACAACTGGATAACGAACAGGAGGTGTTTACCCGTCTGCAGGCAGCCAGTATCGACGTCATGCCCCTGGCGCGCTATTGCGTGCAGCCCCGAGAACCGGGGCTGGTGCTGGGTTTTGCGCCCTACGATGAGCGCACTATTGAGGATGCCGCCAAGGCAGTTGCTGCGGCCTTGAAGCAATAAGGCCGCGCGAAGCTGACGTTAACCGACCAGGTGGCGCTACTGGTTGCTGGATAGGCAGCGCGGCCGTTGGCGATCGGTCGAGGTTTGCCGCATTTAAACAAATACCTGCCGAGCCATCCCACGCGGGATGCGGTTTCTACCCGGCAGTTGCTCAAGGCGTTGCTGCCATTCGGCGCGAGGTTTTAGGGTGGCGGTTGGTTTTACCAGCTCAGCCGCTGCGGCAGCGGCCTTTGCAGCTTTTGCGGCGGCTCTGAGTTCGGCAAGACTTGGGGTTTTACGGACAGGTTCGGCAGTGCCTTTTTCAACGCTGCGCAGGCACAGCTTGCATGAAACCTGAGTTACATCCTGGGTGCTGCTCAGGTTCGAGCCGGTGCGTCCACATGCGACATTTTCCGCGGACGCGGTGTAGTGAATAGCCAACGTGTTGTCTCCTGCATTTTCGGGGCGCGGGATTCTACACGCTTCGCTTAGCACGCCAACTGCTTATCGTTGTGTCGCAGCAGAGTTATGGGAAAGGCCGGATAGTGGCGCGATGTCGGCGCCTGTGCAGTTGTGCATGACAACTCTTTTGTCCTGGGTTTCAGCTGGACCTCGCTAGTTTTAGGGCGGAAGGGAGAGAGACGGGATGAAGCTATCACACCGATTCCGTTCAGCATCCGAGTGGGGCTGTCTAATTGTCGTCTACGGTATGAGGCGACGGCTCCAGGTAAATATCAATACAAGCAAGGAAAAACATGGTGTTTGATATGTGTGTTCTGCCAAAATCTACGCAAATTCTAGCTTTGCAAAGAAAAATAAATATTGGTTGAGGTAGTAATGGAATACACCATTCTTAAAAATTTTGACGAGGTTTCAAGTTATGTCAGTCAAGTCTCGGCTATTGCGGATAAGCACAAAAATTCTTTCGGGTTTTTATCATCGACGGCCTATGAACAAATGGCATCAAAAGGTCAGTTGTGGGTTGCCATTAATGACGCTAAAGAGCTTAAAGGGTACTTGATGTTTGGTGGGACGATGCCAACCCTGAAAGTTTTCCAGGTATATGCTTGTAAGTCTGCAAGGGGGCATGGTGTTGGGCGGAGATTGATCAGCTCATTAAAAGAATATGCGCGGGACAAGTACTACCATTCTATAGTTGCAAAAGTCGCATCGGACTTGCCGGCTAATAATTTTTGGGAGAGTGTTGGGTTTTCAATATATAGGCAGGTCAAGGGAGGTGAGACAACAAAGCGAACAATAAATATAAGGGGTTATTCATTAGGTGATAATGATCTTTTGGGGTGTTTGGTTAAAGACTCAGCTGGCATTCAACCAATAGGGCCGGTGCTAGAGCGTCCAATTTATGCCTTGGATTTAAATTTATTGCTTGATGTTTTTAAAGCTAGGGCTGGTTATAAGAAAGTCATAAAAATTATGCAAATTGGCTTTCAGGGAGGGTTTTCAATTTGCGTAACCCCTGAGTTTAAGAAAGAGCTAGAGCGTCAATCGGAAAACTATTTTGATGACCCGGTTTTGAGACTCGCAGAAGTTTTTCCTGAGCTGAAATCAGGTGGCGATATTTCTTCTATTGCTGAGTCGTTAAGAGGAATTGTTTTTCCGGCAAGGGGGATAGTTAGAAAATCAGCGCAAAATGATGAATCTGATCTCATACACTTGGCTTACTGTATATCTGCAGGTATAGGCGGATTTATTACCAGAGAAAAAGCTTTGTTAAGAGCATGTGGTGAAATTAAAGATAAGCATAATGTGGTAATACTTTCTCCAGATGAGTTGGTTTTAGAAGATGGTGAGTTGTCGGATGTGTCAAGCCCATTGAATGCAGATTTTTCATTTTCTGCGTCGGTTGTGACTGGTGAAATTAAAGAATTTCTGGACAGTTTTTCTGTGGCAGATGTTGTTGAAAGCATGCTGGTTGATGCCTCTCCAATTAAAGATGCGACAAGTGTTTATGAGGCAAGGTTAGATGGTCGATTATTCGGTGTTTATTTTTCGCAAAAGCCAGTAAGAGCAACGAATAGTGCTTTGGCTGCCTTGTATATAGACGAAAACTGCCCCAAATCGATTGCTGCAATAGATCATTTTCTAGAGACTGCTTTGAGGTCTAAAAGTGGGTTTTCTTACAGGTTGGATCTATATATAGGGAAGGGGCAGGATTTAACAGGTGATACGCTTCTTAAAAAAGGTTTCTTTAAATCGGCGGATCACTTTGTAAAAATAATTAGTGCGCAGTTCTTGGACTCAAAGAGCTGGGCTCGCTTTGCAAGAGATGTAAAGTCTTTCTGTGGGTTTTCCATTCCTGAGAAGCTTCCGTCAAATAAGGAGTTGCAAAATACAGGAGTTTGCTTCACTGATGCCAGTGGTAAGGTTGAGGCCTTTTCTTGGTTTGATTTTGAAACCGTTATTGGTCCAAGATTCATATTGAATCCGGATCGGGATTGCATTTTGGTTCCTATTAGGGAGAATTTTGCTAATGGTTTGATCGGTAATGTGAAAAATCAGCTTTCTCTTTTGTCTAGTCACGAGAAAACTCTTTTGCTTGAAAAAGCATATTTTCGTTCACCGGTGAAAGCATCACTGTTTAAGAAGGGTGGGGTTGTTGCGTTTTACGTTTCTGGAAGTAAGAGTATTCAGCAAATTATCGGTTTTGCACGAATTACTTATTCTGGTGTTGTTGATGTCGATGAGGCGGCCGTTAAGGTGGATAGGCAAGGAGTTCTGTCTCGAAGTGAATTGGTCGAGATTTCTGGTGTTTCGGAGAAAATTCATGTTTTCACATTTGATAATTTTCTTGAGTTCGATCGAAGGGTTTCTTTCTTTAGGGCGAAAAGTCTTGGGCTAATTAGTAACGCTAATCTCGTCGCCCCAGAAAGAATTGGGTTTGAGAAGTTAAAGGTTTTGGTCGGGGAGGCTTTCAATGGTTGATGCGATAATATCCATTAAGCCAAGGCATGTTGATAATATTCTTGCTGGGAAAAAAACAGTAGAACTTAGGGTTAGGAAAATGAACTTGCCCATAGGTTCTCGTTTGTGGGTTTATACAACACTTCCTGTTGGTAAAGTGAAGTTGTCAGCGGAAATTGCTTTTATCGAGTCGTTGTCGCCGAAGGATATGTGGAGAAAGCATGGTAAGGATATATGTATACCGAAAGAGGAGTTTGACGAGTATACGAAATTGCGTGATGTTGTGGTTGCTGTCGGTTTACTTAATATAAGGGCTTTAGATGAAGAGGTTTGTTTAGAGACAATGCGGAAGTGTGAGTCGGGCTTTCAACCGCCTCAGTTCTTTTTAAAGCTTAATCCTGATAGGGCGTTGTATTCGGTTTTTTATAAGCAATTTTAAATTTTAGGTAGTGTTTTTCAGTGCTCTTGTTGGAAATAAATGAAAGGCTTTGTTTGTAATTAAGAATTTGCCTGGTTTTCGGTCTTAATGACAGGTCATGTCTTAATGTGTGCGGATGAAAATCCCCTGTCGACCCTGTGTTCTACTTCGCTCATAAATCGGAGCCATCTTAGCTTTACTTAGCAATGCTAAGGTTGAACGGTTTTCAGCTGCTGTAGCTGCTCTTCCTAGAGCTAACAGTTTTAGTAGCTTCGACCGAAGTTGCTCCTCCCACTATTTTTTTGCTGTCTCTACTTCCTAATCATAGGTTCGGGCATGCACACATCGCTGGTCGCTAGGATTTGCCATGCACGGCGTTGCTCGACAGAATCGCGCTCCGATTCGGCCCTACTGCCGGATGACGATGCTGAGAAGGGGCTGGAGTTGAACGAGCAGACATTGTCCGTGCGCCTGGAGCGTGTGGCTGCGCATGTGCCGGCAGAGGCGCGGTTGGCTGATATTGGCTCGGATCACGCCTATCTGCCGGTGGCATTGATACGCCGTGGGGCTATCGAGGCTGCAGTGGCGGGGGAGGTGGCTTTGACGCCGTTCCACGCGGCTGAGCGTAGCGTGCGTGAAAGCGACCTGGGCCAACGCATCAGCGTGCGCCTGGCAGATGGTTTGGCGGCGATTGAGGCGGGCGACGCAATCACGGCAATCAGCATCTGCGGCATGGGCGGCGAGAGGATTCGCGACATCCTCGAGAGCGGCAAGGCTCGCCTGAGTGGTCAGGAGCGTTTGATCCTGCAGCCCAACGGCGGCGAGCAGCCGCTGCGCCAATGGCTGATGGACAATGGTTACCGCATCCTCTGTGAGGAAGTGCTGTGGGAAAATCATTTTGCATACGAAATCATCGTTGCTGAACGCTCTGGTCCCATGATGTATAGCGCCGAGGAGCTGTACTTTGGTCCGCTGCAGATGCAGGCACGCAACCCGGCGTTCCTGGCCAAGTGGCAGCGCCTGCTGCGTCTGAAGCAGCAGACCTTGGCCGATTTCGCTCAAGCGAAGCAGGCGGTGCCCGAGGAGAAGGTGCAGAAGGTTGCCCGGCAGACGCAGTGGATTATTGAACTGCTGGCGTGAGCCGGGCTCCTGCACCGAACGAGCAGCGCTAGGCGGTCGGCACTGTTCCGCCATCAATCACAAATTCACTGCCGGTGATGGCGGCCGCGCGAGGCGAAGTCAGGAAGGCAATCAGGTCAGCGACCTCTGACGGCTTGGCAGGGCGGCCGAGCGGAATACCACCGAGGGCATTCATGATGATTTGTTTGCCGCCTGCGTAATCGGTACCTGCCTCTTGCGCTAGCCGCTCGGCCAATGCGACCGACGCTTCGGTTTCGATCCAGCCCGGCGATACCCGGATAACACGCACGCCTTGTGGCGAGACTTCTTTCGACAGGCTTTTGCTGTAAGTCGAGAGTGCTGCCTTGGCGGCCGCATAAGCTGTGGTGGCTTCGGGCAAGGGCAGGCGGTTCTGGATGGAGGTTACATGGAGGATCACGCCACTCTTGCGCGCCAGCATCTGCGGGAGCAGAGCGCGATCCAGGCGCACGGCCGGCAGCAGGTTCAAGTCGAGTTCGCGTTGCCATTGCTCGTCGTCCAATACCGCGAAGCCGCCGCTGGGTGCCGATGAACCACCCAGGACGTGGACGATGATGTCCACACAGCCCAACCGTTGTTTAGTCGCGGCCACCAGTGTTGCGCAACCTTCTCGGGTCGAGAGATCGGCCTGCACGAACAGCTCAGCCGCCAGATCGCTGCTGGCCTGCCGGGCGGAAGTCAGCACCTGTGCACCCTCGGCAAGAAACAGCTCGACTACCGCGCGGCCGACACCTTTGGTGCCACCGGTGACCAGCACGCGTTTACCGCTCAGGTCGAGGTTCATGGCGCAATCTCCAGCGAGCGGATCTGGCCGTCTTGCAACAGGAACACGTGGTTCAGCTGCAGCGGGCTGCCGGGGAAGTTACCGACCAGGCGCGCCGTGACGGTCAGCGTGCCGTCCTTATCCACCGCTTGCAGCGGCTCGACACTGTAGGTGAATGCCTGGCGGGCCTCGTGTTGCCAGGCTGCGATGGCCTCAATGCCTTGGTGCGTGCGGTTTTCGTCGGTCACGACGGCATCTGCGTAGAAGCAGGTGGCAAGGCGCGACGCGTCGCCGCCATTGCTGATGTCGAAATAGGTTGCTACGGCGTCAGGCAGTTGCAGGTTCATGGCCTGATCTCCTCTCACAGTGGGTTGGGTTTACGACTGTGATCTTGCCGCTCAGTTGATAGTTTGCTCAACTGGGATAAACGTTAATGACCTATCCCTAATATCAGGACAATCGAATGGCAGACTCGCGTCTCGGCCTCAATGAATTGGAAGCGGTAATGGCTGTGGCGCGCCGGGCTTCGTTTCGGCAGGCGGCTATCGACCTCAATGTTTCGACCACTGCATTGAGCAATACCATTGCCAAACTGGAGGCGAGCCTCGAAACACGGCTGTTCAATCGCACCACCCGCAGCGTGTCGCTGACCGAGGCGGGCACCCTGTATCTGGAGCACGTGGGGCCAGCTTTGCAAGACGTACGCACTGCGCTGGAAACGGTGCGCTCGCACAATGCCGGGCCTTCGGGCGTGCTGCGTATCAATGCGTTCGCCAGTGCCGCCCGCGCAGCGCTGCTGCCGCTGGTGCTGGAGTTTTTGCAGCGTTATCCGAAGGTGCACATCGACCTGGTGACCGAGGGTCGTCTGGTGGACATCGTCGCGGACGGTTTCGATCTCGGTGTCCGCTCTGCCAATCTGGTACCCACAGACATGATCGTGATCGCACTGGGTCAGGCGCAACGGTATGCCGTGGTCGGTTCGCCCGCGTACTTTGCCAAGCACGGTCGACCGCGCAGCCCGGCGGACCTGCTCAACCATCACTGCATCCGCATCCGCCTACCCAATGGGGCGATTTACCCCTGGCATTTCGAGCGAGCAGGCGAAGTCACCCGACTTGATGTGAACGGCCAACTCACGCTGGACGAGTCGAGTGTCGTCAAGGCGGTGGTGCAGGAAGGTGTAGGGCTCGGTTTTTTTATGGAGCAGGACGTTCAGGCTGAACTTGAGGCTGGGCAGTTCGAGCGGGTACTGGATGAGTGGACGCCTGCGCGAGACAACCTGTGCCTGTACTACCCGAACCGCCGCAACCCCTCCGCCGCGCTCAAGGCATTCACTGCGTTGGCGCGCGCCAGTCTGCCGAGCAAAGGCCTGCCGGGGTAATTCCCTCGGCTGTCCAAAACGCCTGCTATCAAGCGATCAAGCCCAGAGTCAGCCCCTTCAAGGTGGCGGCCGCGCGGGTGGAACAACCCAGCTTGCGGAAAATGCTTTCCATGTGGGTGCGCACGGTGCTCGGGCTGATCTCCAGCCGCCGCGCCACTTCCTTGTTGCTGGCGCCGCGGCTGATTTCCAGCAGGATGGAGCATTCGCGGGTAGTGAGCAGCGCGCTCTTCGGCTGAGGAAGTCGGCGTTCGCCGCGAGCGGCCGCGATCACCGCTTCGCAGATATCACCGTCAAACAGACCGCGACTGGCATCCTGTTTGAGCAGTCGCGCCGCCTCCGATTCGCTATGGGCTGGCCGCCAGGGCCTGGCGCTTCTTAACGCCACCCAGGCGACAGCTGTAGCGAGCAAGCGATACGCGGCGCACTGCGCATCTGCCGACGCACCGCGAAAGTAGCCGCTGCCGTCGAGCCGCTCGTAGGCATGGGCGGCAATCTCGCCAGGTACGGCCAGCTCACTGATCTGGCGTGATGCCTTATGCGTCCAGTAGGGAACGAGGTGGATGCGCTCCGAAGCACCGTAGGGTAGCGGCCCTGCCGTGTTCCACAGCTGATTGGAGACGGCTGCCCGCCCAAGGCCATGGATCAGCGCCGCCTTGCCAATCTCCGTCTGAGCAGGCTCCGGCAGCCCCCACAAGCGCGCAGCCTCGGCGGCAATCTGCGCCACCTGCCTGGAATGACCTGCCAGCCATGGCAGCTTCAGATCGATCACGTCGCCCACCAGAGTCAGCGACACGGGGCGTGCGATCCAGGTGTCGTCCAGCACGTCGGAAGCCGCTTCCAGTTCCGCCAGCCACGCCTTGGCATTACGCACCAGCATTGAGGCGAGTGCGGCGGGGTAACGTCGGTCGGCCTGTTCGCTGATCCAGCTCAGCGCCGCCTCCAAGCCATGGGCGCGGCTGAGAATGTCCAGGTCTCCAGCCAGCACCACCTGGTAGGCCACTTCCGGGATGTGTTCATGGCTCACACCCAGCGGCCGGCCGTTTCCGTCATAGGTTTCGAATACTCGGCACAACCCGGACTCGACCGCTGCGCCGAGCTCGAGGGTTTTCGCAATCTCACCAGACACCTCGCAGTGCACCACGGCGAGCGAAGTTGCCTGATGCACGGCATTCATCTGTTCGGCGCCCAAAGTCAGGTCGAGCATCGCGCGGCGTCCATCGACATCGTCACCCAGCAGGTGGGCAAACCCGTCGGCGTTGGCGGTGCAGCCCGACCAACGTAGCAAGGCGACCTGCTGCGCCACCGCCTGGTGGTCGCCCTCGCCGTGCATGGCCTGCGCGATCATTTGCGCCAACCGGGCAACGCGCTGGGAGTGGCCAAGGGGCTGCCCCATGCTGAGGTCGCCGACCTGGGAAATAGCCCCCAATGCCCCGCTCAATGAGATGTCGAACCGCAGTGTGCTATCCATGAAAAAAAGCCCCTAGCTCGGACAAATGACCGATACCCGTCAAGCATGTGGGTCCGCAGAATTTGAACTCCCAACACAGGAGTTCACCCAATGAAAACATTCAAGTCGCAACTCATCACCGCCGCCTTCGCTCTGGCTAGCACATTCGTCGCGGGTGTCAGCCAAGCCAACGACGCAGCGCCTTCGGTGGTCATCGTACACGGCGCCTTCGCTGACGGCTCCGACTGGGCCAAAGTCGTGCCTTATCTGCAGGCCGAAGGGGTAGCAGTGACGGTCGTACAAAACCCGCTCACCTCCTTGGCCGATGACGTTGCCGCAACGCAGCGTGTGCTGAACAATCAGCCAGACAACGTGGTGCTGGTCGGTCACTCCTGGGGTGGCTCTGTGATCAGTGAGGCTGGCGCTCACGAAAAAGTCAGTGCCCTGGTGTACGTCGCCGCCTTCGCCCCCGATGCCGGACAGACCAGCGGTGAGCAGGGCAATGGCGCGCCTACGCCTTCTGGCGTTAGTCAGATAAAGGCAGACAGCAACGGCTTCCTCTACATGACGGCAGCGGGCATGGCTAATGGTTTCGCTCAGGACCTTCCGGCTGAACAGACCGCTGTCATGACCGCAACGCAAGGCCCTATCAAGGCGTCCGCGTTCGATGACAAAACGACAGTCGCTGCGTGGAAGACCAAACCTTCCTGGTACGTACTTGCCAGCAACGATCGAATGATCCACCCCGACGTGCAGCGCTCGGCTGCCAAGCGTATCGGCGCCACCCTGAGCGAGCTACGCACCAGCCATGTACCCCAACAGTCAAAGCCTGCCGAAGTGGCTAAGGTGATTCTCGAAGCGGTACGCAGTGTCGATGCGCAGTGAGCGGGAATGCAGTTCCATGCTCATGGCCTATGACCTGAAAAATTAAGCGCTTAACCTCTCCCGAATGTGCTCGCAGCCACTGCAAGGATTTTCAGCAGTAGGCTGCGCGCAAACACTACGCTAGGGTCTGTTAGGCCATTCTTTTAGGTCAGTCTCGACGTTGGGCGGTGAGTGTGGACAGGTTTCAGGAGATGAAGGTACTGCTGGCCGTTGCTGAGGCGGAAAGCTTTGCAGGGGGCGCCAAGCTGGTGGGCATGTCGCCGCCCAGTGTTACCCGGGTGATTGCCGGCTTGGAGAAGCGCCTAGGTACGCTGCTGTTGGCGCGTAGCACGCGCAGCCTGCGTCTGACCGAGGCTGGCCGGCGCTATGTGGAGGACTGCAAACGCATCCTCCTGGAGCTGGAAGAGGCAGAAGAGTTGGCCACCGGCAGCAGCATTCGGGCGCGGGGTAACCTGACCGTGACGGCGCCGGTGATGTTCGGCGAGTTGTACCTGATTCCGCTGATTACCGAGTACCTGTCGGCGCATCCGCAGGTGGCGATCAACGCGCTGTTGGTGGATCGCCTGGTGAACATGGTGGAGGAGGGCGTGGATGTCGCGATCCGCATCGGTCAGTTGCCAGAAACCGGTCTGCAGGCCATCAAGGTCGGGCACATTCGCCCGGTTATCTGTGCCGCGCCGGCCTTTCTCGAACGCTTTGGCCGGCCGCAAGAACCCAAGGAAGTCATGGCCGCGCCCATCGTGATGTCCTCTGCCAGCAGCCTGCTCACCGACTGGCAGTTCAACCTGGGCAGCAGTTCTCTCACCCTGCACCCTAAGCCGCGCCTGCTGGTGAGCTCCAATCAGGCGGCAATCAATGCCGTACGCGCGGGCTGGGGGCTGACGCGGGTGCTGTCGTATCAAGTGGCCGAACTGGTCGCGAAGGGCGAGTTGGAGATCATCCTCGATACCTTTGAGGCAGCCGCTCTGCCGGTGCATGTGCTTTATCAAGGTGGCGGACGGGTGCCTGCCAAGGTGCGCACCTTTGTCGACTTTTGTGCCAGCCGCTTCCTACAGGACCCCGCGCTGCAACGGGCCGGGAGCGTATAGCGCATGAGTCGCTATCGGCAGATGCAGGTGTTCGAAGCCGTGGTGCAAGCCGGCAGCCTGGCAGCGGCCGCGCGTCAGCTTGATCTATCGCCCGCAACCATCATGCGCAGTATTGGCGCACTGGAAGCACGCCTGAACAACACCCTGCTGCTACGTGGGCCGCGCGGTGTCGAGCTAAGCCCGGCGGGCGAGCAGTTTGCTGTGAGTTGTCGGCAGATCCTTGAACACACCGCGGTTGCCGAGCGCTCGGCCGCCGGCTTGCATGCATGCCCCGCCGGGCAGTTGACCGTCGCATTACCGCTGCTGATGGATCAGCAGGTGTTTATGCCAATCGCCCTGGACTATCTCGCGGCTTTCCCCGAGGTGCAGCTGGTCACCCGGGCCAGCGAAGGCGTGCCCAAACTGCTTGAAGAAGGCATTGATATCGCCTTAGTGGTGGGCCATTTGCCCAACTCTTCCGGGTTCGCCATGCCAGTGGGCAGGGTGCAGCCGGTTGTCTGCGGCGCTCCCGCTTACCTGGCCAAGTGGGGTCGCCCGCAGACGCCCGACGACCTCAAAGGGCACCGCAGCGTGCTGACCACGGCAGCCGGCCAGCAAAGTGAATGGCGCTTTCGCTGCGAGCGCGCCACGCGCGTGGTTAAACCTGCGCCGGTGCTGACCTGCACCACCCAGCGTGCGGCCATCCATGCTGCGACCCTGGGGCTTGGCCTGATTCGCTGCATGAGTTATGAGGCACATCATGAACTGCAGAGCGGTTTGCTCGAGCCGGTATTGAGTGACTTTGCCAGCCAGGACCTGCCCGCGCAGTTGATCTACCGCGACGGACGTCGGGCCGAGGCGCGGGTACGCACCTTTATCGACTTCGCCACGCCAAGGCTGCGCGCTCATCCCGCATTTCTTGGCTGACAAGCGCGGCTGCAATGCCCGTGTGGTAGTCGCATTCTTTTAGAAAACGAAATTATGCATTGCTTTGCATGGTGATTCTGCTTAACCGCAAGCGGGCGCAGCATGGACCCACCAGCGCAAGAGCCGTCGACTTGGTTGACGCCGCGCTGACTTCCCTGACCCCATACGGAGCCGCACCATGTCCCAGCCAGCCATCAAACTCTATCGTCACCCACTTTCCGGCCACGCCCATCGCGTCGAGTTGTTGCTGTCGCTGTTAAAACTGCCCACCGAGCTGGTGTTTGTCGACCTGGCCAACGGGGCGCACAAAAAACCTGAATTCCTCGCCATTAATGCCTTTGGCCAAGTGCCGGTTATCGATGACAACGGCACTATCCTCAGCGACTCGAATGCCATTCTGGTGTATCTGGCGAAGAAATATGGCAATGGCGCCTGGCTGTCCGATGATCCGCTTGCCGCTGCGCGCATTCAGCGCTGGCTCTCGGTGGCGGCTGGCCAACTGGCTTACGGCCCGGCATCTGCACGGCTGATCACGGTGTTCGGCGCACCCTTGAATGCCGACGATGTAATCGCACGCTCCCACGCCTTGCTCAAGGTGATGGATGGTGAACTGGCCGCCGCGCCTTTCCTGGCAGGCAATACCGCCAGCATCGCCGATGTTGCCAACTACACCTATATCGCCCATGCGCCGGAAGGGAATGTCTCGCTGCAGGCCTACCCGAATGTGCGCGCCTGGCTGGAGCGGGTCGAAGCCCTGCCGGGTTTTGTGCCGATGCAGCGCACCGCCGCAGGTCTGCACGCCAACTGAGTCCGTCATAGGCTGCCGGGTGTCCGGCAGCTCTCTTGAGGAGCGCATTGCATGGATCATCTGCCTAACCACCGCCGCTCACCCTGGCATGCCGGGGAAAAAACGCTCCAGGAAACCTACGGCGTCTCCGAACGCATGGAGGTGATTGGGCAGAAGGTCATTCGCGATTACATGCCCGACCAGCACCGCGAGTTTTATCAGCAACTGCCGTTTATGCTGGCCGGCGCGGTTGATGCACAGCAGCGGCCCTGGGCCACTCTGCTTGAGGGGCCAGAAGGTTTCGTCACCTCAGCCGATCCGCAGCAGTTATTACTAGCTGTTCAGCCCGACGCGCAGGACCCGGCCGCCAGCGGCCTGCAACCTGGCCACGCCATTGGCCTGCTTGGCATCGAGCTGCATACACGCAGGCGTAATCGCATCAACGGGGTGATCCAGCAGGTTTCTGCCGATGGCCTGGCCATTGCGGTTGAGCATTCCTACGGCAACTGCCCCAAGTACATCCAGGCACGCAGTTATACCCGCACATCGGAGCCACTGAAGAACCGCGCCAAACGCGAGGATTTCAGCGAGCTGAACGCCCGCACCACCGAGCTGATCCGTGCGGCCGACACCTTTTTTATCGCCAGCTACTTCGACCATGACGCGAACAGCCGTTCGGTGGATGTATCGCATCGCGGCGGTCGCGCCGGCTTTGTCAAAGTCGAAGGCAACCGGCTGACCATTCCCGATTACGCCGGCAACCTGTTCTTCAATACCTTGGGCAACCTGCAGGCCAATCCTGTCGCTGGCTTGCTGTTTGTCGATTTCGCCAGCGGCGACATGCTGCAACTCACCGGCCGCACCGAGCTGATTCTCAATAGTCCAATGATCCACGCATTTGAAAGTGCCGAGCGTCTCTGGACCTTTGATGTCGAGCAGGTGGTGCTGCGCCCGGCTGCCGTATCGCTGCGCTGGGAGTTTCACGACTACGCGCCGACCAGCCTGGCCACCGGCACCTGGGCCGACGCGGACGAGAAGCTGCGGCAAAGCGAACAGCGCCGGCAGTGGCAGCAGTGGCGCGTGATGCAGGTGCAGCAGGAGAGTAAGGACATCCGCTCGTTCGTTATCCAGCCGCTGGACAAGGCTGCGGTTGCGTTCACTCCTGGGCAACACATGCCGATACGCATAGCTCCTAGCGGCGCTGAGGCACCGCTGATCCGTACGTACAGCGTTTCCAGCGCGCCGTCCGACGGGCATATCCGCATCAGCGTCAAAGCTCAGGGCCCGGCCTCATATCACCTGCATAAACACGTCCAGGTGGGCGATGTGCTGGAGGTTCGCCCGCCCATGGGCAGCTTCACCCTGACCGAGGAAACTGAGCGCCCTGTGGTGTTGATCGCTGCCGGGGTCGGCATTACGCCTTTGCTGTCGATGTTCAGGGAGCTGGCTGCGCAGAATCATCAGCAACAACGGCAACGCCATGTGCATCTGTTCCACAGTGCAAGAAGCCTGGAAGACTTGCCGTTCCAAGCAGAGCTCAAGGCTCTGCAGCAACGTGATGCCGAGCACCTGCATATCCATCGCGCCTTAAGTAGCCCAGGCACTGAAGCGGTTGTTGATCGTGACTTTGAGATAAGCGGCCGTCTCGACTTCGCCCAGGTCAAGGTGCGGCTGCCGCTGGATGACTACGACTTTTACCTGTGCGGCCCCGGCGGCTTTCTGCAGGCCATGTACGACGGATTGCGTGGATTGAATATTGTCGATGAGCGCATCCATGCCGAGGCGTTCGGTCCCTCGACGCTGCAACGCTTAGCGGTTGAGCAGTCGGCGGCGCCGGTTCAGCTACCCGCCGCCAGCGCCCCAGTACCGGTCTATTTCTCCTCATCGGCGAAGGAGGCGCGCTGGACGCCGGGCGGTGGCAGCCTGCTGGAGCTGGCCGAGAGCCGTGGCCTGAGCCCTGACTTCAGCTGCCGGGGTGGTTCGTGCGGCACCTGCAAAACGCGCCTGGTCAGCGGCCACGTGCATTACCCCAACCCACCGGCGCAACTGCCAGAGGGTGACAGCGTATTGATCTGCTGCGCCGTACCTGCGCAGCAGGAAGATGGTATCCAACCCCTGGTGCTTGATCTCTAGTGAGGTGCTGCGACATGAACCGCGAAATAGTGGACCGTTACGACGCGCTCGACGCATCGAGTGAAACGCCAGAGCACTGGGAAGTGAATTATTTACTCCCGCAGTTACTGTCTGGTCGTGAGTACCCAGGCCGCGACGTAAATGCTGCGCTGATGCGTGTGTTGAAGCGGCTGTTTGCCGGCTTACGGGAACCCCGCGTCGTTCCACCCGTTGCGCCATCCCTCATCCCATGTAGGAGCCACCGCCATGTCTACCGCTGAAATCCGCCAACCGGTTCCACCCTTTACCCGCGAGTCCGCGCTGCTAAAAGTCCGCCTCGCTGAAGATGGCTGGAACAGCCGCGATGCCGCCAAAGTGGCCTTGGCCTATACCCCGGATACCCAATGGCGCAACCGCGCGGAGTTCGTCACCAGCCGTGCCGAAGCCCAGGCGTTTTTAGAACGTAAATGGCACAAGGAACTGGAGTACCGGTTGATCAAGGAGCTATGGGCGTTTACCGATAACCGCATCGCCGTGCGCTATGCCTATGAATGGCACGACGACTCGGGCAACTGGTTTCGCTCTTACGGCAACGAGAACTGGGAGTTTGCCGAGAACGGCTTGATGGCCCATCGCTTTGCCTGCATCAACGACCTGCCAATTCAAGAGTCCGAGCGTAAATTCCGCTGGCCACTGGGGCGTCGTCCTGACGACCATCCGGGGCTTTCGCAATTGGGGCTATAGGTCCAACCGACTCAGAAGGGCTGAGCGCTGCATGGAAGGGGCCGTCATCGAGCGCCTACCTGAATAGCCGTCGCAACGTGATGCCCCTTGCAGATGCTGGTGCGCATCCGTTTGCTTACCATCGCGTCTTCCTGCGCTTGCTGGTTTTCCAGCAGAGGCGCCGGCAGGCGCCTTGCTTGGTTTAGAAATCCTGCACGGTTGGGCGCAGCACGATTTCGTTGATGTCGACATCGGCAGGCTGCTCGATGGCGAAGGCGATAGCGCGTGCCACTGATTCGGCTGGAATGGCCTGCTGGTAGAAGTCGACCACGAAATCACGGCTGGCCTGGTGGGAGCTGCCGAACTTGAGTTCAGAGTCGACGGCGCCCGGCTCGATGGTGGTGGTCCGAATACGACCACCCACTTCATGGCGCAGCCCCTCGGAAATGGCGCGGACCGCAAACTTGGTACCGCTGTAGACCGTACCACCCGGGCTGAAGACCTTCAGGCCCGCGACCGAGGCAATATTGATGAAATGCCCGCTGTTCTGCTGCTGGAACACTGGCAGTGCGGCTGCTACCCCATACAGCAAGCCCTTGATATTGATGTCGATCATGCGGTCCCACTCGTCCACCCGCCCTTCGCTCAGCGGGGCGATGGCCATCAGACCTGCGTTGTTGACCAGCACGTCGAGGCGGCCGAAGGTGTCTATTGCGCCCTGGATCAGCGCCTTGACGTCATCCTGTGAGGTGACATCGGTCTGGTAGGCCACCGCTTGGCCACCAGCGGCTACCAGCTCTGCAACCAGCGCATCCAGTTTGTCCTTGCGGCGTGCCGCCAGGACTACACGCGCCCCTTTTTCTGCTAGATGGCGGGCCGTGGCCTCGCCCAAACCGCTGCTGGCGCCAGTGATGATGACTACTTTTCCGGAAATATTGTTGCTCATGCTCTGAACCTCATCGTGACAGGTTGAACGACGCCGGGAGATGTCCCTGGCTTGCGAGCACAGTAGAGCCACTGCAAATCTCAATAAATGGAAATGTTTGGATTAAGCTATTCCATATTTTGGAATAAAGGCGGGTAACACATGCTCAATCGCATGGAGATGGTCAGGATCTTCTGCGCCGCTGCCGAATCCGGCAGCTTCCGTGCAGCCGCAAGCCGCTTGGGTATTTCACCGCAGAGCGTGACGCGCGCCGTTCAGGCGCTGGAAGCCGAGCTGGGTGAGCCGCTCTTCCACCGCAATACCCGTCAGGTGCATATCACCGCCTTTGGCCAAGGCTATGCACAGGAAGCCCGTTCGGCCCTTGAGCACTTCGATGCACTGTTTCGCTCGCATCGCAGTGAACCTGAGCTTTCAGGCCGTATCGGGATTACCGCGCCGCAAACTATTGGCCGGCACTACCTGATTCCGTTTCTGCAGCCGCTGATGGCGGCTCATCCACACTTGCAGTTCCACTTGCGCCTGGAAGACCAGATGACGGACTCGGTGGAGGCTCAGATCGACATCGGCATTCGGGTCGGCTTGATACGCGACCGTCGCTACGTTGCGAAGGCACTGGCACCCGTGCCCATGCAGGTGGTTGCCAGCCCGGAGCTGGTCGAGCGGATCGGCTCACCGCGCTCGATTCAGGCGCTTGACGCTTGCCCACTGTCCGCGTTGATCGACCAGCGCAATGGTAGGCCCTGGCCTTGGCTGTTCGCCGATGGCCAGAGTTTCACTCCCCGGCAACCCGTGTTGATTTGCGACGATGCTGATACCGAGTTGGAGGCGATTGTGTCCGGCACCTGTTTTGGTCAGATTCCCGCCTACCTTGCCAACCCTTTAGTCCGCAGCGGTAAGCTCGTAACAGTGCTGGATGACCTTGCTCCACCGCCCTGGGACCTGTTCATCTATCGTCCGCAACAGGGCCCAGTTTCACGCCGCGTACGCCTGGTGTTCGATCACTTGACTGAGGCGTTTGGCGACCCCCAACGTTTTCCTCGCAGCTGAGTTACCGCCGTGGTTGAGCTGCTCATGCGTGTCTTCGGCTGTGTGAATAATTCTGCAAGTTGTACCAGCCGACCACTGTAGAGGGGCACGCCGGCGTATTCCTCTCAAAGCCGCTCATGTGAGCGGCTTTGTTGTCTGCGGCGTTAACCGCGCGACAGCGGCGGCGTGCGTGGCGGCACCAGGCGCCTCGAGCCGGTGGACTCGAATGCGGCGGCAAAGCGCAGCAGGGCCGAGTCGTCATAGGCGCGGCCGACGAAGGTCAGGCCGGCGGGCATGCCGATATCGGCCATCACGCCCATCGGCACGGTGACGGTGGGCACGCCCAGATGACGGATCGCCAGGTTGCCGTTGGCCACCCAGACGCCGTTGCTCCAAGCGATATCCGCAGACGCGGGATTGACGTCGGCATCCGCCGGGCCGACGTCGGCGACGGTGGGGAACAGCACGGCGTCGAGGCCGAGGTTGTCCATCCAGTCTTCCAGGTCGAGCTTGCGGGTTTTCTCTAGGCCGCGCAGGCCGTCGGGCAAGGTTTCGATCTGCTCCCAAGTCTTCAGGCCGCGCTTGGCCATATTGACGTATTCATCCATGCCGGCAGCCAGGTCGCCTTCGCGATTGGGTAGGGTGCCGGGGTCGTGGGGGAAAATCTGCGGGCCGTTGACGTCGGCCAGCTTGTTTAGCTTGGGGTCGCCGTTGGCGCGCAGGAAGTCGTCAAAGGCCCAGCCGCTCAGCTCCCACAGCTCGTCATGCAGGAACTCCGGGGTGACGATGCCACGGTTATAAACGGTCGGCGCGCCTGGGCGGTCGCCTTCGCAGTTGGAGACCAGCGGGAAGTCCACTTCGATCACTTCGGCACCGGCGGCTTCCAGCGCCTTGCGTGCCTGCTCCCAGAGCGCAATAACTGAAGGCCGAGTGTGAATGCGCTGGCCAGTTGGGCCGCCGATGCCGGGGTTCTCGCTGGTGCCGGCGGCGTCATCCTGGTTGATAAACATACGCGGCACACCAAAGCGCTTGCCGGCCAAGGCATCGGCTTTGGCGGCGAGGTCGGCGTAGGCGGCTGGACGGACATCGGAGGCTTTCGGGATCGCGACCCAAGGCTGCAGACGCCAGAGGTCGCCACGGCTGTCCGGGTCGTCGGCGACCACGATGTCGAGTATTTCGAGTAGGTCGGCCATGGTCCGGGCATAGGGCACGACCACGTCCATGGTCGGCGTCAGCGGCCAGTTGCCGCGCACCGAAATCACCCCGCGCGATGGCGTGTAGGCGCACAGGCCATTGTTCGAGGCCGGGCCGCGACCGCTGGACCAGGTTTCTTCGGCCAGGCCAAAAGCGGCAAAGCTGGCGGCAGTGGCCGTACCAGCACCGTTGGATGAACCCGAGGCGAAGGGGGCGGTGAGGTAGTCAGCGTTGTATGGGCTTTCCGCACGGCCGTAGACACCGCGCTGCATGCCGCCGTTAGCCATGGGCGGCATATTGGTTTTGCCCAGGCAGATGGCCCCGGCGCCGCGCAGACGCTCGACGGTAAAGGCATCGCGATAGGCGACCAGGTCCTTGAAGGCAGGGCTGCCGGAGGCGGCGGTTAGCCCCTTGACCAGGTAGCTGTCCTTGGCGGTGTAAGGGATGCCGTCGAGCGGACCTAGTGGCTCGCCACGGGCGCGGCGTGCGTCGGAAGCTTCTGCTTCCTTTAGCGCCTCGGGGTTACGCACGACGACCGCGTTGAGTTGAGTCGGCGTGTTGGCGCCGTTGTAGGCGTCGATGCGGGCGAGGTAGGCCTGCACCAGTTCGACCGCCGTGGTCTGGCCGGCTTCGAGCGCGGCGCGCAGTTCGGCAATGGAAACCTCGGTTACCTCGATCATGCTGTCACCGCTGGCTGTTGAATATGGGTGTTCATATTGGTTCTCGTAGCGCTGTTGTTTACGCGTTGAACAGGTTGCTGGCGTCTATTTTAGCCGCGTGCCGGCGTAGCCAGGCCCTTGATCACTGCAGGGCGGGCGACGAAATTCTGCAATACCCGCTGCACATTGGCGAAGCGCTCGAACTCCACCAGTTCGCCGGCCTGGTAGAACTCCACCAGGCACCTCACCCAAGGGAACACGGCGATATCGGCGATGCTGTAGTGCTCGCCCATGATCCAGTCGCGGCCTTGCAGGCGTTGGTCGAGTACGCCGAGCAGACGTTGGGATTCGGCAACGTAACGGTCGCGCGGGCGTTTGTCCGGAAAGTCCTTGCCGGCGAATTTATGGAAGAAACCCAGCTGGCCGAACATCGGGCCGATGCCGCCCATCTGCCACATCAACCACTGCAGGGTTTCGTAACGGGTGGCAGCATCCTGGGCCAAGAGCTGGCCGGTCTTTTCCGCCAGGTAAATCAGAATCGCCCCGGACTCGAACAGCGCCAGCGGTTTACCGCCTGGGCCGTTGGGGTCGAGGATGGCCGGGATTTTGTTGTTGGGGTTGAGCGAAAGGAATTCATCGCTGAGCTGGTCGTTGGTCTCGAAGCTGACCAGGTGCGGCTCATAGGCCAGGCCGATCTCTTCCAGCATGATCGAGGCCTTGACGCCGTTGGGCGTGGGCAGCGAATACAGCTGCAGGCGCTCGGGGTGCTGAGCGGGCCATTTGTGCGTAATTGGGTAAGCGGAAAGGGCTGACATGTGCGCTCCGGATTAAGGTGGCGAAAGGCGCAGGATAGCGGTGATTGGCCATTTGGTCAGGTCGCAGATTGTTCCCCACGCGTAGAAATCGGTATGGTTGGGGCCATCTCAACCCCCGCGCACTGGAGAACCCCGATGAGCCTGCAAGGCGAGTACGACAGTCAGAATATCTTTGCCCAGATCATTCGCGGCGAAGCCCCTTGCTACAAGTTGTACGAGGATGAGGATGTGCTGGCCTTCCTCGATGTGTTTCCGCAGTCTTTCGGCCATACGTTGGTCATCCCCAAGCGCTCGGCGGCGCGCAATATTCTGGATATCGATGCCGACAGCCTGGGCAAGGTGATGGTCGTGGTGCAGAAGCTCACGGGCGTAATCATCGACGAGCTGGAGCCTGCCGGGGTGCAAGTGGCGCAGTTCAATGGCGCACCGGCCGGGCAGACGGTGTTCCATATCCATGTGCATATCGTGCCGCGCTACGCCGGCGAGACACTCAGCGTACATGCCGGCGGCAAGGCGACCCCGGAAGAGCTGGCGGCGCTGCAGGCGCGTCTGCTCAAACGCATGGCCGGTTGATCCGCTGGTATGCGTATCTGTGCTTGAGGCTGGCCGCGTCAGAGGCAATACTCAAGGCGCTTTGGTCGTTTCCCCTTTGCTGTTTTCTGCGCCCATGGAGGGCTCCCATGCGATTGATTTGTGCCGTTTTACCGCTGCTGCTGTTGGCCGGCTGTTCGTCCTGGAAGCCTGCGGCAGAGGATGTCAAAGCCGTGCCGGCGGACCGCTTGCTGGGCTATCAGGAGCCGCTGGGGCAGGGGGGGCAGTTGCAGGTCAACCGCGATGTCGGCGGCATGGGTGGCGGCTGCTATGTGGCGGTTCTGGTCGACCGCAAGGTGGCCGCGCGCATCGGCGCGGGTGAGCAGGTGCGTTTTCAGGTACCTGCCGGTACGCGGGTGCTGAGCATTGGTATCGATGAGATGGATGACACGCTCTGCGGTAAGGGGCGCTTGCGCCGCGAGCTGGCGGTGAAGGTCGAGCCAGGTTCGCAACAGGATTTCCGCATCGTCAGCGATAACCGCAAGGGTTTCGACATCCTGCCGATTCCTCAGTAACCCGCATCGCACCGGAGCCTGCCCGTCAGGCGCCGGTGTGCTCGGCCAACAGCTCCTCCAGCCACTGCATCAATGCCCGCACCCGCTGCGGCTGGTGACGGCGCTGGGCGTAGAGCAGGCTGATTGGCATGGGCGGCGGCAGGTAGTCCGGCAACAGGCTGTGCAGCTGCCCGCTGGCCAGCAACTCGCTAACCCCGATCAGCGGCGCCTGAATAATCCCCAGTCCGCCCAGGCAAGCGCCTTCATAGGCATCAACGTTATTGACCGTGACATTCCCCGCCATCGGCAGCTGCTGCAGCGCGCCACCGGCCAGGTATTCAAAACCGTCTGAGCGACTGCCGAGCACCGGCACATAGTGGATCAGTCGATGCTGAGCCAGGTCGTCGAGGCTCTGCGGCGTGCCATAGCGCGCCAGGTAGGCGCTGCTGGCGCAGTTGACCATCGGCAGTTGGCCGAGCGGTCGCACGATCAGATTGGGCTCGTTGACCACACCGATGCGCAGCACGCAGTCGAAGCCTTCGCGTACCAGATCGACGCGCCGATCACTGCTGCTGATCTCCAGTTCGATACCTGGGTGCAGCGCGGTAAATTCGCCCAGCCTTGGCGCTACTAGGCGCCGTGCTAGGCCGGTGGGCATGTCGATACGCAAGCGACCGCTAAGCTGCGCGCCGTCCTGGCGGAACAGGCTTTCCAACTCTTCCATATTGGCCAGCATGTCCTTGCTGCGTTCATACAGCACCAGGCCGTCCTGAGTCGGTTGTACCTTGCGCGTGGTGCGGTGCAGCAGACGTGTGCCGAGTAAGGCTTCCAGGCTTTGCACCTGCTGCGACACGCTCGACCTGGGCAACCCAAGGCTGTCGGCGGCCTGGGTAAAACTGGCCAGCTCGCTGACGCGGACAAAGGTGCGCAGCAGTTCCAAGGTGTTCATGGGCAGGCGCTCCGCTGGATTGTTCGTGATTGATGATCAGTGTTTTCAATTTTTCTGAGTTTATCCAGCTTAACGCGAGCAATAACCTGTGCTCACTGATTTCCACCACCGCACTACTCGTCAACTAAAGGGAGCACGCACATGACCCGTAAAATCGCACTGATCACTGGCGCCAGCCGCGGCCTGGGGCGCAACACCGCCCTGCATCTGGCGGCGCAGGGCATCGACATCATCGGCACCTATCACAGTCAGGCGGCGGATGCGCAGAGCCTGGTTGGCGAACTCGAACAACTCGGCGCGCGTGCATTGATGCTGCAGCTGGATGTCAGCCAGAGCAGCAGCTTTGCCGCGTTTGCCGCCGCTGTTACTGAGGGATTGCAGAGCACCTTCGGCCGCAGTGATTTCGACTTTCTGATCAATAACGCCGGTATCGGCATCCACGCCAGCTTTGCCGAAACCACTGAGGCGCAGTTCGATCAGCTGGTGAATATCCAGCTCAAGGGGCCGTTCTTTCTCACTCAGCAACTGTTGCCGCTGATCGCCGAGCAGGGCCGCATCGTCAATATCTCCACCGGTCTGGCGCGTTTCAGCCTGCCGGGTTATGCCGCCTACGCGGCGATGAAGGGCGGCATCGAAGTATGGACGCGCTACCTGGCTAAGGAGTTAGGGCCACGTGGTATCTGCGCCAATGTGCTGGCTCCGGGCGCCATCGAGACCGATTTTGGCGGCGGTGCGGTGCGTGATAACAGCCAGCTCAACGCCTTTGTTGCCGCCAACACGGCCTTGGGACGGGCCGGCCTGCCGGACGACATCGGTGGCGCGATTGCCATGCTGCTGAGCGATGGTGGCCGCTGGATTACCGGGCAGCGGGTTGAGGCGTCTGGCGGCATGTTCCTCTGAGAACCTACTTGCGATCTGCTGCGCATCGGCGATACGGCGTTAGAAATGGCCTCGGGCTTGCTCATTTACAACCAGTAAACTCCGCGCCCTCGGCCATTTCTGCCTTGTCTCGCTCTAGCTCGCGAGACCGTAAACAGGTTCTGCCGCTCGCCAACATATGATGTGCGCTGGCGCCCAGACTGGCGGCAATCTATTGCTACGTATGGCGGCGCGGGTAAGTGGCAAGGGTAGAATCCGCTCGGTTAATTAACGGAGACGGATCGTGAAGGGATTGCCGATTGCTATTGTCGGGGCCGGTACTGCTGGGTTGGCTACGGCGCTGTTCCTCGCCCGCCAGGGTTTTAGCGTGCGCCTGCTGGAACGTGTAGCGGAGCTGCAGCCGGTGGGCGCTGGGGTGTTGTTGCAGCCTTCAGGGCTGGCCGTGTTGCAGCAACTGGGGCTGTTTGCCGAGTGCAGCGGCCTGGGTGCTGCTGTCAGCCGCCTGTACGGCACCTCGGGCAATGGCCGGGTGATTCTCGATACCCGTTACGCGCATTGGCAACCCGGCAGTTTCGGCATGGGCATTCACCGCAGCGTATTGCTCACGGCTTTGCTCAACGCGGCTCGGCAAGCCGGCGTGCAGATCGAAACCGGTGTGCATATCAGCCGCTTCACCCAGCACGGCAGCCATGTGCAGCTGTATCGCCAGGACGAACAGGGCGTCGAGCAGCCATTCGGCGAGTTCGCCGCGCTGGTACTGGCAGATGGCGTGCGTTCGGCCCTGCGCGGGCAGATGCAGGTTAAACAGTGGCTGCAGCCTTACCCCTGGGGCGCGTTGTGGAGCATTGTGCCGACTCCGGCTTCTTCGCCAACCGCGCCGGACTCGACGGATCTGCGTCAGTGGTACCGGGACTGTGTGCAGATGTTCGGCATCATGCCCACCGGGCGTACTCACCTGAACCGCGAGCAGGCCTTGAGCAGCCTGTTCTGGAGCCTGCCGGTGGCGCAGTTTGGCGCCTGGCGTGAAGCCGGCTTGGCTGCCTGGAAAGCTCAGGTGCTGCAGCTGGCCGGCAACGCTGCCGAACCCTTTGTTGAACTGATCGAGCACCCCGAACAACTCAGCCAGGCGGTGTATGCCGATGTGCGCATGCAGCGCTGGCACGACGGCCGGGTCATCGCCATTGGCGACTGCGCCCACGCAATGAGCCCGCAACTGGGCCAGGGCGCGAATATGGCGCTGGTGGATGCGGCGGCTTTATCCGCTGCGGTTGCCACACAAAGAACTTCAACTGATTGCGACTGGTCAGCCGTTTTCGCCGCCTACGCCAGCAGCCGGCGTGACCACTTGCGCTACTACCGCCAGGCTAGCCGTCTGCTTACCCCACTGTTCCAATCCCACAGCCGCAGTCTGGCTTGGCTGCGCGACAGTGTTCTTCTGCTGGCGCGGCACAACCCGCTGGGTCGCGCCCATGCAGTCAGTACCCTGGTGGGTGGGCGCAGTGGCTGGCTGCTGGCCGGTGCAGAACGGCCGTTGCAGGTATGGAGTGGTCTGCCTGAGGGAGCTAATACGCAGCATGTGGGGGCAGAAAATGCTGCAAATGGTATTGCGCTATAACCTTTGCTGGTTGCTCACTGGCGACTCGGCCCGGGTGTATTCAGATAAATAGGTTTGCTCAGCGATAGCGGGCAAGTATTTCGTCGAATTCGCCAGCCTGTTTCATCTGCACCAGTGCGCGCAGCAGGGCCATGGTCGGTACATCCGGCGCGTCACGGACGATGCAGGCAACCGGCTCGGCGGCTACTTCGCTGATGATGTGCAGTTTCTGCCCGGGTGCCTGATGGCGGTTGAACCAGTGCAGCGAGAGTTCGTTGCTGATGGCGTAGCGGTAGCGGCGGGCGCTGAGTTTGAGCAGCACCTGATCCTGGGTGCGGGCATTTTCCCGTTGGATCTGCCCGCTGTTGAATAACGGTTCCAGGCGCTGGTAGGTAAAGCCGAGTACGGTGCCCAGGCGCTGATTCAGCAGCTGTTCAGGTTTGAACTTCTCTGGGGTAACTCCCACCAGCACGTCGCGCTGGGTCATAAAGGGCAGGCTCCAGATATAGCGGTAGTGGCCGCTGTCGACCCAGTTCGGGCTGACGTAGCAGCGCACATCGATGTCGCCGCTATCCAGTGCGTGTTGCACGCGCATACGCGGCATCACCAGCATCTCGGCTTTGCGCCCAACTTTGGCGGCCATGCGCTGTTGCAGGTCGACCAGAATGCCTTCCACTGCCTTGCCGTCTTCGATACGCACCATGGGCATGGCCCAGCTGTCGTTGATCGAGAAGCGCAGCGCCCGTTCGCTGGCGAGTGATGCGCAGCTCAGGGTGAGCAACAGCAGGGCAGGCAACAGCTTGGGCACCAGGGCAGATCCTTTGCGGTGTAAGCGGCTCAGCGGGTCATCGGCAGGGCTGCGCCCATCAACGCAAACAGGCCGCCACAGCAGCGGTTGAAGCCTTTGCCGCTGCGCTGCAACCAGGGCCGAACGCGATGGGCCATGCGCGCCAGCAGGTATTCGACGCTGCCTTCAACCACGGCAAAGGTCAGCGCCATGATGGCGAACTGCAGCCAAAGGTCACCGCGCGGGTCGAGAAACTGCGGCAGAAACGCACCGAAAAACAGGATCACTTTTGGGTTGGACAGGGCAGACAACAGCCCTTGGCGAAACAGCTTCAGGCCGCTGCTGTCGGCGGCTCTCTCGGCCATGGCCAGATGCAGCGGTGGCGCGCGCCAGAGTTGAATGCCGAGCCAGATCAGGTAGGCACCGCCGAGCCATTTGAGAATGGTCAGGGCCTGCGCCGAGGCTTGCAGCAAGGTGCCGATACCGAGCATCGACAAGGC
>JAHJXZ010000113.1 GCA_018827205.1 Gammaproteobacteria bacterium
CGCCTACGTACAGCCTTCCCGTCGTCCGGCTGACGGCCGTTATGGCGAGAACCCCAACCGCCTGCAGCACTACTACCAGTTCCAGGTGGTTCTCAAGCCGAACCCGGAAAACTTCCAGGAGCTGTACCTCGGCTCGCTGAAAGCCATCGGCATTGATCCACTGGTCCACGATATCCGCTTCGTCGAAGACAACTGGGAATCGCCGACCCTCGGCGCCTGGGGTCTGGGCTGGGAAATCTGGCTGAACGGCATGGAAGTCACTCAGTTCACCTACTTCCAGCAAGTCGGCGGCATTGAGTGCTACCCGGTGACCGGCGAGATCACCTACGGCCTGGAACGTCTGGCCATGTACATCCAGGGTGTCGATTCGGTGTACGACCTGGTGTGGACCGACGGGCAGTTCGGCAAGGTTACTTATGGCGACGTGTTCCATCAGAACGAAGTGGAGCAGTCGACTTACAACTTCGAGCACGCCAACGTCGAGAAGCTGTTCGAACTGTTCGATTTCTATGAGTCGGAAGCCAATCGCCTGATCGAGTTGGAGCTGCCGCTGCCAACCTACGAGATGGTGCTCAAGGCCTCGCACACCTTCAACCTGCTGGATGCACGCCGGGCGATCTCGGTGACCGCACGTCAACAATACATCCTGCGCGTGCGCGCCCTGGCCCGTTCGGTGGCGCAGAGCTACCTGCAAGCGCGACGTAAACTCGGCTTCCCGCTCGCCGCCCCCGACCTGCGTGATGAAGTATTGGCCAAGCTGGAGGCAGCAGAATGACTGCGCGTGATTTCTTGGTAGAACTGGGCACCGAAGAGCTGCCACCGAAAGCCCTGAAAACCCTCGGTGAGGCCTTTCTCGCCGGCATCGAAAAAGGTCTGAAAGCCGCTGGCCTGTCTTACAGTGCCAGCCGCTATTACGCCGCGCCGCGGCGCCTGGCCGTGTTGATCGAGCAGCTTGAAGAACAGCAAGCCGATCGCACCCAGAACCTTGACGGCCCGCCCGTGCAGGCGGCATTCGATAAGGACGGCAACCCGACTCAAGCGGCGCTGGGCTTCGCCAAGAAGTGTGGCGTTGAACTGAGCCAGATCGACCAGAGCGGCCCCAAGCTGAAATTTAGCCAGAGCATTCCGGGCCAAGCGGCTGCTGGTCTGCTGCCGGGCATCGTGGAAACCTCGCTGAACGAGCTGCCGATTCCCAAGCGCATGCGCTGGGGAGCACGTAAAACCGAATTCGTGCGCCCAACTCAGTGGCTAGTGATGTTGTTTGGCGATGACGTGATCGACTGCGAAATCCTCGCCCAGCAAGCTGGTCGCGTGTCCCGCGGCCATCGTTTCCACGCCAATCACGAGGTGCGCATCAGCGCGCCGGCCAATTATGCCGAAGACTTGCGCAGCGCCTATGTGATCGCCGACTTCAATGAGCGCCGCGCGCAAATCGCCGCGCGCGTCGACCAGCTGGCGGCCGAGCAACAGGGCACCGCCATTGTGCCGCCGGTGCTACTCGATGAAGTCAGTGCGCTGGTCGAGTGGCCGGTGCCGCTGGTGTGCTCCTTCGAGGAACGCTTCCTCGACGTGCCGCAGGAAGCATTGATCATCACCATGCAGGACAATCAAAAGTACTTCTGCCTGCTGGATGCCAATGGCAAGCTGTTGCCGCGCTTTATCACCGTAGCCAACGTCGAATCCAAGGACCCGGCACAGATCATTTCCGGCAACGAGAAAGTGGTACGTCCACGCCTGACCGACGCAGAGTTCTTCTTCAAGCAGGACAAAAAGCAGAAGCTGGAAAGCTTCAACCAGCGCCTGGCCAACGTGGTGTTCCAGGCTCAGCTCGGTTCGGTCTATGACAAAGCGCAGCGCGTGTCTGCTCTAGCTGGCTTTATTGCTCAGCGCATCGGCGGCGACGCTACCCGCGCGGAACGTGCCGGCCTGCTGTGCAAGTGCGACCTGGCCAGTGAGATGGTCGGCGAATTCCCGGAAATGCAGGGCATCGCCGGTTACTACTACGCCAAACACGATGGCGAAGCCGAAGACGTCGCCCTAGCGCTGAACGAGCAGTACATGCCGCGCGGTGCCGGCGCCGAGCTGCCAAGCACCCTCACCGGTGCCGCCGTGGCCCTGGCCGACAAGCTGGATACCCTGGTCGGCATCTTCGGCATCGGCATGCTCCCCACCGGCAGCAAGGACCCCTACGCCCTTCGCCGTGCGGCACTCGGCGTGTTGCGCATTCTGATAGAGAAGCAGCTGGATCTGGACCTGGTTGAAGCCGTCAGCTTCGCCATTGGCCAGTTCGCCGACAAGATCAAGGCCGATGGTCTGGCTCCACAGGTGCAGGACTTTATCTTCGACCGCCTGCGCGCTCGTTACGAGGACGAAGGTGTCGAAGTGGCGGTGTACCAGGCCGTGCGTGCGGTCAGCCCGACTTCGCCGCTGGACTTCGATCAGCGCGTGCAGGCCGTGCAGGCGTTCCGTGCATTGCCACAGGCCGCCGCTCTGGCTGCTGCGAACAAGCGCGTGTCCAATCTGCTAAGCAAGGCCGAAGGTCAGGTCGCAGCGAGCGTCGAAGCGCATCACTTCGACAATCCCAGCGAGTTCGCCCTGAACGCCGCCATCCAGCAGGCCGAGCATGCAGTACGGCCGCTGGCTGAGGCGCGTCAGTACAACCTGGCGCTGAGCCAGTTGGCTAACCTGCGTGAGCCGGTGGATGCCTTCTTCGAAGCCGTACTGGTCAACGCTGAAGACCCTGCCGTGCGCGCCAACCGCTATGCGCTGCTGGCCAAGCTGCGTGGCCTGTTCCTCGGCGTAGCTGATATCTCGGTACTCGGCTAACGCCTGCCGCGAGTCCGATGGGCTACGCGCAGCCCATCATCACCTTTACCGACTTACGGCCATCACCGTCAGCCGGTTACGGATTACCGCATGAAACTGCTGATTCTCGACCGCGACGGCGTGATCAATTACGACTCCGACGCCTATATCAAAAACCTCGCCGAATGGGTGCCGCTACCCGGTGCCATCGAAGCCATCGCGCGCCTGTCGCAGGCAGGCTGGACCGTCGCAGTGGCAACCAATCAGTCCGGGGTCGCCCGCGGCTACTACGACCTGACCACGCTGGAAGCCATGCACGCGCGCCTACGTGATTTGGTGGCAGCTCATGGCGGTGAGCTAGGCCTGATCGTGCACTGCATCCACGGCCCTGATGAAGGCTGCGCCTGCCGCAAACCGAAACCAGGCATGCTCGAGCAAATTGCTGCGTACTATGGCGTAGCACTCAAGGGTGTCTGGTTTGTCGGTGACAGCAGCGGTGACCTGACAGCGGCCGGCGCCGTCGACTGTCAGCCAGTTTTAGTAAAGACCGGCAAGGGTGAACGCACCCTGGCGAAAGGATTGCCAGCGGGCACCCTGGTATTCGATGATCTGGCGGCGGTTGCCGCTCAGCTTCTCCACTTATAAAGCAGGCGCTGCCTGCGACGGTAAGAGCTCCCATGTCGACAGTGCAGACCCTCAGAACCTTCCTCTTCTACCTGCTGCTGGCTTCCAGCTCGTTCTTCTGGTGCACCCTCAGCGTCTTCGTCGCGCCCTTTCTGCCATTCCGTGCACGCTATCGCTTTGTCGTGCAGAACTGGTGCCGCTGCGCCACCTGGCTGGCCAAAGTGGTGGTCGGCATCAACTACGAGATCAAGGGCCTGGAGAACATCCCCGATAAGCCCTGCGTGATTCTCGCCAAACACCAGAGCACCTGGGAAACCTTCTTCCTCTGCGGCTACTTCGAGCCTCTGAGCCAGGTGGTCAAACGCGAGCTGCTGTATGTGCCGTTCTTCGGCTGGGCGATGGCCATGCTCAAGCCCATAGCGATTGACCGCAGCAACCCTAAGGCGGCCCTCAAGCAGCTTGCCAAACTCGGCCACAAACGTCTGGGGCAGGGCGCCTGGGTACTGGTATTCCCGGAAGGCACACGTATTCCACCAGGCCAGATCGGAAAATTCAGCCGTGGCGGGGCATCCCTCGCGGTGAATGCCAACCTGCCTGTACTGCCGATTGCCCACAACGCTGGTGAGCTCTGGCCCAAGCAGGGCTGGCGCAAAACACCTGGCACCGTCCAAGTGATTATCGGCCCACCGATGTATGCCGAAGGCACAGGCCCGCGCGCCATCGCCGAACTGAACGATCGCGCCTTTGCCTGGGTCAGCCAAGCACAACGCGATATCGGCTCACTGGATGCCCTGAGCCAACCGCTGGAATCCCAGGAGCCGGCCTAAAGCAATTGTGGATAACCTGTGCGCGAAATACCGGCAGAGTGCCATTAAGCCTTTCAAGATAATGATTCATAAGTAATTTTCATGAAGGTCTGGCTTACCGCATTTCGTGCATAAGTTTTTCCAGCGCAATCTCAAACCGGCTTAATGCCGGCTTTTTTATCGATAAAATCTGCATGCCTGCAATAGGCATCCACACGCCTGCGATGTTCCACGTGGAACAAAAAAGCCCCTGCTGAAGGTTAATCAGCAGGGGCTTTTTATGTAGAGGCCAGAACGCGTTCTAACCTCCTCCTGGCGGTTTAGAAGTCCAGGTTGGACACAGCCAGGGCGTTTGTCTCAATGAAGTCCCTGCGCGGTTCTACGGCGTCCCCCATCAGGGTGTTGAAGATCTGATCGGCAGCAATCGCGTCTTCGATACGCACCTTGAGCATGCGGCGCACTTCTGGGTCCATGGTGGTTTCCCAAAGTTGATCCGGGTTCATCTCGCCCAGACCTTTATAGCGCTGGATGCTATGGCGTTTGGTACTTTCTGCCATCAGCCAGGCCAAGGCGTCCTTAAAGGTCGTTACGGCCTTCTTGCGCTCGCCACGCTGCACAAAGGCACCTTCTTCAAGCAGGCTGTTGAGCTGATCGCCCAAGGTGGTAACAGTCTTGTAGTCGTTACTGGCGAAGAAGTCGCGGTTGAAGATGATGTAGCTGGAAACCCCATGGGATACCAGTTCAACCTGCGGCAACCAGATGTGACGCTCCTGGTCTTCGTGCAGACTGGTTTTGTACACCAGGCCGGACTTCTCCATCCCCTTTAGGCGCGCATCGAGCAGGCCCAACCATTGCTGCATGGCATCTTTATCAGCCAGTTGCTCGGCTTCCACGCGCGGGATGTAGACGAAGTGCTCTGTGAGTTCCAGCGGGTACAGACGCGACAAACGGTTGAGGGTCTTCATCACTAGGCGGTAATCGTTGACCAGGCGCTCCAGCGACTCACCAGACAGCCCTGGCGCGCTTTCGTTAACGTGCAGGCTGGCATCTTCCAGGGCCGACTGGGTCATCTATTCATCCATGGCCTCGTCGTCCTTGATGTACTGCTCCTGCTTGCCCTTCTTGACCTTGTACAGCGGCGGTTGGGCGATATAGATATAGCCGCGCTCAACCAGCTCCGGCAACTGACGGAAGAAGAAGGTCAGCAGCAGGGTACGGATGTGCGAACCGTCGACGTCGGCGTCGGTCATGATGATGATGTTGTGGTAGCGCAGCTTGTCGATGTTGTACTCATCGCGGCCGATACCGCAGCCAAGGGCGGTAATCAGGGTGCCGACTTCCTGGGATGAAATCATCTTGTCGAAACGCGCTTTCTCGACGTTGAGGATCTTGCCCTTGAGCGGCAGGATCGCCTGGGTCTTGCGGTTACGGCCCTGCTTGGCAGAACCACCCGCAGAGTCCCCTTCCACAATATAGAGTTCGGAAAGGGCAGGGTCTTTCTCCTGACAGTCAGCCAGTTTGCCCGGCAGGCCGGCGATATCCAGCGCGCCTTTACGACGAGTCATTTCACGGGCTTTACGCGCCGCTTCACGAGCACGCGCAGCATCGATCATTTTGCCAACCACGAGCTTGGCTTCGTTGGGGTTTTCCAACAGGAAGTCGGAGAAGTATTTGCCCATTTCTTGCTCGACTGCAGTTTTGACTTCACTGGAAACCAGCTTGTCTTTGGTCTGCGAGCTGAACTTGGGGTCCGGTACTTTTACCGAAATTATCGCCGTTAGACCTTCACGGGCATCATCGCCGGTGGTGGCAATTTTGTGCTTCTTGGCTAGACCTTCCTGCTCGATATAGGCATTCAGGTTACGTGTCAGCGCCGAGCGGAAACCGGCAAGGTGGGTACCACCGTCGCGCTGAGGAATGTTGTTGGTAAAGCACAACAGGTTCTCATTGAAGCTGTCGTTCCACTGCAGAGCAACTTCAACGCCGATGCCATCTTCACGTTGAATGGTGAAGTGGAACACCTGATTGACTGCGGTCTTGTTGTGATTGAGGTATTCAACGAAAGCACGCAGGCCGCCTTCGTACTTGAACAGCTCTTCCTTACCGCTGCGCTCATCCTTGAGCATGATGCCCACGCCAGAGTTGAGGAACGATAATTCGCGCAGACGCTTGGCCAAGATGTCCCAGCTGAAATGGATATTGGCGAAGGTATCTTCGGACGGTTTGAAGTGGATCTGCGTACCGGTGACATCACTGTCGCCAACTGCCGCGATCGGTGCCTGAGGCACGCCATGCACGTAGGTCTGTTCCCAGATCTTGCCGCTGCGGCGGATGGTCAGAATCAGTTCCTTGGAAAGGGCGTTAACCACGGACACACCCACGCCGTGCAGACCACCAGAAACCTTGTAGCTGTTGTCGTCGAACTTACCGCCTGCGTGCAGCACGGTCATGATCACTTCAGCAGCCGAAACGCCTTCTTCCTTGTGCATATCGACCGGGATACCACGGCCGTTATCGCGCACGCTGATCGACTCATCCGGGTGGATGGTGATGGTAATTTCGCTGCAATGCCCAGCCAACGCCTCGTCAATCGAGTTGTCGACCACCTCGAACACCATGTGGTGCAGACCGCTGCCATCGTCGGTATCGCCGATGTACATACCAGGCCGCTTGCGTACGGCATCCAGGCCCTTGAGGACCTTAATGTTATTGGAGTCGTACGTTTGGTTTTCGCTCATGCCTTCACTCCCGGTGGTCGTGGGTCTGGGTAATGCCACCATGTTCCACGTGGAACATGGCAACTGGCGTATCCGTGCGCCAGCCTTCCCTCAACAATTCATGGTCTACACAGGTGATAAACACCTGGCAGTGCAAGTCTTCCAACAATCGGCACAACGCACGGCGGTGCTGTTCATCCAGTTCTGACGGCAAGTCATCCACCAGATAGATGCATTGGCC